>JAGWBA010000005.1 GCA_021296215.1 Flavobacteriales bacterium | reverse complement strand
GCCCCGGGTTTTAACCCGTGGATATTCAGTCTTCATTGTCCATACACAATGTTCCCATGCACAATCCCTAGGCCCCGGGTTTTAACCCGGGGATGTAATGGCTAATTCTTAAAACGGAATACCGGACCATATATGGGTCTCGGACCCAAAAAAGCACAATGAAATGCAGGAGTTAGCCCATGCCACCAACAGCCAAAGATTAATGGCTAATTGGAATTGCTAATGACTAATGGCTGGCATCTTCAAGCTAATTGCCAACACGGATCTCACCCCTAGGAGCAGAAAAAATCGGTAGTCGGAATCTCGTGTCATCCACGGTTTTGGTATCAAGCTAAACGCCCACTGCTCACTGCTAAACAACAAAACCGCCCCGATCTTATGACCGAGGCGGTTTATACAATTATATTTTGAAGCTATTACTACTCGATCACAATGCGTTTCACGCTGCTGTGACCATCTGCGGAAACGCGGATGAAGTACACTCCATTTTCTACTTCTGACAAGTTGTAGTCTCGGTCGAAGCCGGAACCATTTACATGGTCTACTTGCTCTTCCATTACTACACGACCACGTGCATCGGTGATAACCACTTCAACATTATCTGCACTCAATTGTGCGATCGATACAGAGAATGAACCGCGATTCGGGTTCGGGAACACCTCGATGGTTTCGTCGGTCAACTCGTCTTCGAGGCTCACGTAGTCAGCGATGAACTGCGAACTCGTTGCAGAACATCCAGTACTTCCATCTTCAACAACCAAGTAATAGATATTTAATCCGGTACAAGGTGTAGTAATGGTAGCTCCAGTTCCAACTGTATTGCCTTGTGCATCCAACCAAGTATAAGTCGGGTTGGTCGCACTTGACTGAGCTGTAAGGTCACAACCATTTTGAACGATGGTCGGAGCAGCTGGCAATGGATCCACGGTAACCGATTGAGAATCGGTACCACTACATCCATTTGCATCCGTATAAGTGTAAACGATGGTATATGTTCCTGGCGCTACTAATGCCGGATTGAATGAGCCACCGCTTACGCCTGGACCTGAGAATACTCCTCCACCAGGTGTTCCGGACAGTGTACCTGGCGCACCATTCTTACAGAAGTTTCCTGGTGATGTAAGTGATACAGAAGGACTTGCGGTTACGTTAATCGTAGAAGTCGCTGTACCAGCACAGCCTTGAGCATTCGTGTATGAATACGTAATGGTGTGCGTTCCGACACCAGCAGCAGCCGGATCGAAAGTAGTTCCTGTAACACCAGGACCACTGTGGGTTCCGCCCGCCGGGCTTCCGCTGATCAATGGCACTGTTCCTCCCGACACACATGCACTCGCAACAGTATACAAGCTAACATTTGGAGCAGGCTCAACAACGATAGTTGAAGTACTTGTTCCAACGCAACCTGAACCGTCAGAGTAAGAATAAGTCAGCACGTGTGTACCAGCTCCGGCTACTGAAGGGTCAAAGTTACCTCCACTTACACCGGATCCACTCCATGTTCCACCTGCCGGACTTGCTCCAGTGAGCGCGATCGGCACTGCACTTGCACAAGTGTTTGCAAAATTCGAAGTACTCACACTCGGAACAGCGTTCACTACGATGGTAGCTTGGAATTCAATTGGACAGCCGGTAACACTAACCGTGGTGTAATCCAAGGTATACGTTCCAAGACCTACCTGAGAAGGATAGAATGTTCCACCATTTACACCTGGTCCAGTATACGTACCTCCCGGAGGAATAGCTCCAGTCAAGGTCACTGGTCCTTGGTTCGTACACACATCTGGAATAGGTAAGTGGAATCCAATTGCCGCAGGGTTCACGACGATGGTCGTTGATGCAGACTCAGTACAACCATTCGCATTAGTGTACGTATAGTTGATCGTAAAGGTACCATCACCTGCAGCAGCAGGATCGAACATACCATTACTTACTCCTGGTCCGCTATATGTACCCCCTGTTGGTGCACCTACAGTTAGAGCGAATGGCGCATCCGCAGTACACACGTCGGCCAATGCAGACATGGTCACCGTAGGTTTAGGAGCTACGATCACATCGCGTGTTGCAGAGTTCTCACAACCATTAGCGTTTACATAAGTATACGTCAGGGTATGCGTTCCAACTCCAGCCGCGGCCGGATCGAACATTCCAGCCGCAACACCTGGACCAGAATACGTACCACCGGCTGGGCTACCCTGTGACATCATCATTGCAGCACCATCCACGCACGGATTTGGTATAGGAGAGAACGTCACATTCGGCAGAGGATTCACATAAATAGTGATGTGCTCTACTTTTTGACTGAACGAATCGTCCACATAGAATGCATACGTGGTGGTTACGATCGGTGACGATGAAGTTGTATCGTCGTGCAGATCCGTCATATATGAACTCGGAGTCCAAAGGAAGCTGTAAGTCGTATCACTACCACCGTCAACTTCGGCATACAATTCAACTGTTTCTCCAACGCAGATCGTATCCTTGTTCGACGATAGCGTAATACTAATCGGTCCACCAAAGATCGTCACATTCACTGTATCGAATCCGCGGCATCCGGTAACATTGTCGGTTACACGCACTACGAACTGTTGGTTAACAGAAAGCGGAGGCGTAGTTACTTGATTACCCTGACCGGTGGTACCCAAGATACTGTCGGCGGGAGACCATTGATACGTGTAATTTCCACTACCACCCGTAGCCACGGCACTAAGTTGAATTCCTTGTCCGTAGAGTACGACGGCATCGGGTGATGCAATTACAGATGGAACTTGATTTACGGTCATAACCAATTGATCTTGAGTAGAGCAACTACCCGAACTAACCGTATAACGAATAGTGTGTGTTCCTAAACCGGCAATGGATGGGTCAAAAACTCCATTAACCACCCCAGGTCCACTAAATACTCCACCCGCTGGTGTACCGTTCAAGGTCACCGTTGAATCATTAACACCACAGAACAAAGTCTGTGAAGCATTCAGATTCACATTCGGGGTTGGAATCAAGGTTACTGAAGCCGAATCCATGGCCGTACATCCATTGACATCCGTATACGTATAGTACAAGGTGTAGGTTCCAGGAACACCGATCTGTGCAGGTACGAAATCGCCACCCACTATTCCGGGACCGGAGAAGACTCCACCCGTTGGACTCGCCGTAGTAATGGTAAATCCGTTCTGTCCATCACAGTATGATCCAAGATCACCAAAGGTTACATTCGGGAATGGGTTCACACTAATGTCAATGGTACCCGCACATGAGTTACCTAAAGCTGTAGGTACGCGATAGCTGATGGTATATGTTCCGGGTTGCACAGCGGTTGGATCAAACTTGCCACCACTTACGCCAGGACCTGAAAATGTTCCACCCGCAGGTGTACCTGTCAATGTGATCATACTGCCATCGGGACAAGAACTAACTGAACTTGCCGTAATTGAAGGGCAATCGGTAGAGAAACTAGCAGGTCCGGCATTTTGGGATAAACCATCTCCTGTTCCATTACAGTCATTTTGTACATAGAACTCATAATCGGAACCAACTTCCAATCCGGTGAGCGTCAAAGAACTGCTCGAAGCAAGAACGGTTGTACCGGTACCCGGTGCGAATCCGGCTGGACCATATTCAACTATGAATACATCACCGGGACCGTCCCACGCTAACTGAGCTGTTGTTTGTCCCGTTCCCATACCGCTCAGGAGGAATGGTGTAGGACAATCAGCTTCTTTTACTTCGAAGTCATCGATGTAAAGTGCGAACTGATCAGCGTCTGAATAGCCGTGTAAACCGATGAAGATGTTTTCCGCAGCGGTAGCCGTATATGAAACGGTTACGGACTTGTAGAAGCTATTCTGCAAGTTAGACACGTCGAATAACTTCAAGTTCATGTCGGCCGGGTTTTGACCCGATCCTACAAATACCTCGAGCTTCTCAACATATTGATTCGTACGAACACGATAACTGAATATAATATCCAACGATGTGTTGGCCGGAACTTCAAATTCAGGAGAGAAGATCCAGTCATCCATATCATCCGACGTATTGCGAATAATCTCCAGCGCATTCGGATTTGATTGAGATAAGGATGAACGATCCTGTGTCTCCCAAACGATATTATCCGCATTCCGGTCATCAACCAGCCACCCACAAGGGACTTTTGGCGCGGGTAATACATCAAATCCTTCTGTGTATGGTAATGCACTGAAAGGAATTAGTGATTGCGCCGGACAATAGCCTGTTGAGAATGATTGTTGTACAGGCGAGCTAAGTCCAAAGCCGCAATCTCCGTAGACGTAAACCACATAGTCAGACTCAGCAGTCAAACCAGTCAAAGAAGTCGAAGTACCACTAACCGAAGTTCCAGACCCTGTCGGCGACTGGCCTGCAGGAACTACTTCGACGATGTACGAACTTGAGGATCCCGTCCATGACACATCAGCTGAGGCATCCAAAACATTTGATACGGTCAAGTTGCTCGAGGTCGGTTGACAAACGTTGCCAACGAAAAACTCATCAACAGCCATATCACTTAGGCGAGCGACGTTCCCTGTGTGACCTATGGTTCCAACAATTCTGAACTGAACAGGGCTGCTAAAACCGGATAAATCCACAAATGCCGGAAGCCAAGGATCTAATTCATCCGTCTGTTGCTGACCCGACAAGCTCCAAATAGTTTGGAAAGATCCAGAACTACGTGCTTGAATCTCAAGCGTACCTATTGCGCTTCCATACATATGGTAGTAAAAAGTAAAACCGGGATTTGTGAGTCCTGAGATATCAAGGAAAGGTGTCTCAATATATCCACTCTCGCCAAATAACGCAGGGGGTGACGTTTCTAAGAAAATATATCTGCCGGAGCCACTTACATCCCCACTAGGACCTGTATTGGAAGAGCCCGTAAAATCATTATCCACTTCCCAGTTGGGAGCCGTGGTGCTCTCTACATTCCAACAAGGGTCGTAAGTATTGAGATTGCCCCATGACGAACCGTCAAAATTCTCCATATATGGTGCAACAAGTGATGCACATGCCGTTTGAAACGAAGGTCCTTGAACTTGGCCAACGGCTCCACCGGAACAATTAGACTGAACATAAACGTCATAGTTAGACTGAAGAGTAAGCCCAGAAAGCGAAGCTGAGGTTCCAGTAACTCCTGTAGCACTAGCTACCGGAGCATCAACCAAGGGATCATCGCCGGCGTTCCATACACCAATATCATAGGTTAATGCTGGTGGTGATGCGGACCAGCTTAATGTTACTCCCGTTCCCGAAACGGCATCGACCGCAATTCCTGCCGGTGCCGTACATGGCACTTCTCCGACGGTAATATCATCTAAGGCAGCATCTCCAGAAAAGCCGGAGCCAATTTGATGCGAAATCCTGAATTTAACAGTCTGTCCTGCATAAGCTCCTAAATCAATTGAGTACTTTAACCAAGAGTCACCTTGAGCACCCGTACGGGACCAAATCACTGTCCAGTTACTCGATGCACTTGAAACTTCCACATCGATTCTTCCAATACTTTGACCCCGAAAATGTCCCCAGAAACTCAATGCGGGAGCGTTCAATGAACTCAAGTCAAAACAGGTACTTTCTAAAACAGCTTTAGGGTTACCTGAACTACATGTTGATGAGGCCTCTGTGTATATATAGGTAGAAGACCCATTGGCTCCGCTAGGTGGTCCTGTTCCACCTGAACCAGTACCAAACTGATCTTTTGCCCAATCTATATCATCGAAGGAAACATTCATCCAGTTTCCCGCAATCGTACAAGATGCCATACAAATAGTTGAACAAGTATTTTGCCCCTCAAATCCTTCAGTTGAAGGCGCCACTACTGTACTGCTACAACTAAAGACATGGAACGATGCATTGGAGCTGAACGGTTGCATTAAGCCTGGCCCTGTACAGAATTCAGCGACGTAAACATCATAAGTGGTGTTGTTACTCAGGCTTAATCCGGTGAAGGTGTAAGACGTACTGGTAAGACCCGTTGCCGCAGCTATTAGTGTATCCGAATTGGGGTCACTTCCTGCACTTACGATTACTAAATCCCAAGGACCACTAAGATTTCCTCCAGCTGTCCATGAAACTGAAACATCCGTTGCAGAAGCTGAGCTAACAGTCATTCCACTAGCATTGGTGCAATAGCAGAGGTCCGTAGTAAAATCCTCTGTTGACTCTGTGTCATTCGGGTTAGATCCGCCGATACCATTATTGGGCGTTGCACCACCATTATTCGCTAAAACTGTTCCTGATGACTCGCAAGAAACTGTATAAGTTCCTCCGTTCCAACCATCACCCCAAGAGTCATATGCGAAGAATGTATAGACCTCGCCATCTGCAAGGCACGCTTCGCTTTGATAGCTTGAAGAATCTGCATACCCTGATCCGCTTGCCATGACAACGCCCGTAGAACTGCGAATGTCCCACGAAACTTCATTACCGTAACTTGAAGTGTTGATATCAATAATCACTTTTCTTGTTCCCGGAGCACATACTGGTAAGGTCAAAAAAGAATAAGGTCCAACCCAATCACTGGTTCCATTCGCACCACAATCATCACGAACGTACCAGTCGTAGGTCGTACCGGGCGTCAAGTTGCCTAAGGTATATGGGTTTGACGTAACTCCGGCGGTATTCGTTCCCTGCCCAAAAATAAAACCAGAGGAACCGTATTGAATATCCCAAGTTGAACTACCTCCCGTATTCCAACTTAAATCAGCAGAATTGGTAGTTACGCCGGAGGTAGCCCCTCCAAAAGGATCGGGACAAGCGATAGAGGTAGTGAAAGGAATCACCT
The DNA here is from genome assembly GCA_021296215.1 of Flavobacteriales bacterium. Classification (NCBI taxonomy): domain Bacteria; kingdom Pseudomonadati; phylum Bacteroidota; class Flavobacteriia; order Flavobacteriales; species Flavobacteriales bacterium. Next base: position 49,822 of record JAGWBA010000005.1, on the reverse strand, counting down.
GCGTAGTCGCCGTACCTCCAATGCTACTGCAAAAGGCCGTTATCGTAAGTTCGTAACCGGTCTGCTCATCCAATCCAAAGATGGTAAAGTTCGAGCTTGTAAGTCCACTGATTGTATCCCAAGAAGAAGCTCCCACTTCTCTGTAAGCAATCGAAACACTATCCGCATTCAAAGTCGTCCATGAAACATCGGCAAACAAACCTTGTGGATCAACGACCACATCATAGGGCGTGATGCAGAATTCCTCCTCAACTGAGAAGTCATCAACAGCAATATCAGTACTCGAAGAGGAGCCCCGGGTTCCATAGAAGCGGAACGCAACATTTTGGCCGGCAAAAGGGGTTAAGGGAACAACCGCCTCAAGCCAATCGGTAGTACTAGAACTCTGAGATCCAATCTCCGACCAAACCAACGTCCAGTTACCTGAACCGGCTGGATTTTCAACCTCTAAATCCAACGAACCTACAGAAGTTCCGCGCATGTGATACTGAAAGCGTACGGTTGGATTGTTCAAACTTGAAAGGTCGATATCTGGACTGGCAAAAATGGCTACGTCTCCCGCGCCGGGGCCATCTCCTTCGGTGTAGAGATAATAGTTACCATTTGCAGCGCTATCGGGTCCAGTATTGACATCTGGAGTTGCTCCGGTTTGAACAGTCCAGTCAAAGTCGTCGTTAGAGTCTTGATTCCAACATAGATCTCCAACTCCGGGAACCTCAAAACTAGTAGAATAAGGAGCCACAAAGCTAGACGGACAAGGTGTGCTGAATGATACAGAGGTTTCTGTTGAAAGACCATCAACATTACCACAATCTTCAATGAGACGAACATCGTAGGTGGTTCCGGCTGCAAGTCCATTAAGAGAATAGCTCGTACCTGAAACGCTTACTGTGGTACCATTTCCCGAATTAAATCCGATAGGTCCATATTCGAGTGTAGTTGAAACTGAATTACCTGGTGATGTCCATGAAACATTAGCACTTGAAGACGTGATGTTTGCAACAGTCACATTTGCAGATGGAAAACATGATGGGGGAAAATAATCAACTTCAAGATATGGCGGATTCGATTCATTCCATCCATCAATTGTAATGTAAAAAGTCGGACTATCATCTTCACTATTTATTCCGATCACGAACTTACCCGTAGACAGTGCTGCTTCCATATCACTAGCTGCCAAGGTTCCTAAATCGAGACGTTTTTGACCCGTGGCATAACTCGAAGACTCTTGTCGGTACACATAATTGGTAGACCCGTTGATTCCATCGATCTCTAAATGCAATACCGAGGCAGATGCGGTTAATGGATCAGAGGAGATAGGACCTATATACCAGTATGGATAATACGTATTATTCACATAGAAATGGAAATTCACGGAATTGATGGTCGCACCATCGGGAATGGACGAGATGTCGAACATTGCCCAGCCCTCGGAGCCATCTTGCGCATCGATCAAACTATTTTCAATCGTTACACCATCAGATGAACCCGTCCAACGGTTTACGTTTTGTGGGTATACGTTTACCACAGTCTGCCCAAATGCCATAAGCGAAACGGAAACGAGCAAGAATGTCAAGATCCCGGAATAAATCTTCTTCATGGTAGATTTAGTTTAGGTTAATCCATGTTCATGATTCGTAGCGTAATGAGCACCACGTAACAACGGTTCCCCGGCACAGAGAACCACCCGTAATAATGCGACGCTTCAAACCCCTATACAATTACGGGATGCGTAAGTTATAAACAATTATTGAAACGGTGTGAATAAAATTGTGGATAAAATATGCAAAAGCCCTGATCAATAGGCCAATAGCTCCTCTACAGATTTTTGAAGTTTGCCTAGCGGCAAGAACTGCTCCTCCAGTGCTTTGGCGAACGGAACGGGCGTATCCATACTTCCAAGCCTTTTCACCGGGGCATCCAATTCCATAAAACACTCATCAGACACCCGCGCAGCGATCTCGCCTCCGATCCCACCAAACAAGGTATCCTCGTGCAGCACCAACACCTTGCCCGTATTTCGCACACTCTGGAACACCGACTCCCAATCCAACGGCACAAGCGTCTGGAGATCAAGTACGGCCACTCTGTCATCACCAACCTCCTGCGCCACCTTCAGCGCCCAATGTACACCCATACCATAAGTAATGATGACCAACTCATCACCCTCTGCTCGCAATGCCGCCTTGCCGATCTCGTGGGTATAATATCCCGTAGGCACATTGCCATACAAAGATCGGTACAAGGCCTTGTGCTCAAAGAACATCACCGGATTCGGATCCTCGATGCTCCGCAACAACAACCCCTTAGCCGCATCAGGAAATGCCGGATACACGACCTTAAGGCCCGGCGTGTGCGTAAACCAAGCTTCGTTACTCTGACTATGGAACGGCCCTGCCCCTACTCCGGCACCCGTAGGCATACGCACCATCACATCGGCATTCTGCCCCCAGCGATAGTGCACCTTGGCCAGGTTATTCACAATATTGTTGAATCCCGAACTCACGAAATCGGCGAATTGCATCTCGATAACGGACTTCATTCCAGCCACCGAAAGGCCTAGTCCGGCCGCTAGTATGGCCGATTCACAAATTGGGGTATTCCGAACGCGGACGCGCCCGAATTCTTTAACAAAACCAGCCGTGGCCTTAAATACCCCTCCGTACTCTGCAATATCCTGTCCCATGATAATGAGCTCCGGAAATTTTCGCATTCCCTCGAGCAACCCTTCGCGCACTGCATCGACCAAGCGCATTTCTTTCTTGGCGCCTTGCGGCGCGATTAACGACTCCGCGTACGGGCGATATACATCGCCCATCTCCCGCTCTTCGTCACTGATCACCTCATCCTCGCCAAAGGCGATCTCCAATGCTTCGTTGATGCGCTCGCGGTATTGATCTCTGAACCGTTCGCGGTCCTCCTCAGTAATGATACCCTCTGTTAGTAAGTAATCGCGGTAGTTATCCACGGGATCCAAACGCTCCCAATACTCCATAAGCTCATCGGGAACATACTTGGTACCCGAAGCCTCTTCGTGCCCCCTCCTCCTAAAGGTCATGCACTCCAACAAAACCGGCTTGGGATTTTCCCGCATCTCGGCGGTGAGTCTCTTTATAGTTGAATAGACTTCTAATACATTATTACCGTCTATGGTATAACCCTCCATACCATAGCCCTTGGCCCGATCGCTCAATCGCTCCGCTCTGTATTGCTCCGCCGTAGACGTGGACAAACCGTAACCATTATTCTCTATGATGAACAGCACCGGAAGATCCCACACACTCGCCACGTTCAAGGCTTCGTGAAAATCACCCTCGCTGGTTCCGCCCTCTCCGGTGAATACCGCCGTGACCTTACCGGTCTCTCTCACTTTCTGGGCCAAGGCAATTCCGTCGGCTACGGCCAACTGCGGACCCAAGTGCGAGATCATACCCACGATGTGGTGTTCATTCGTGCCGAAGTGAAAACTTCGATCGCGCCCTTTCGTAAAACCGCTCATCTTTCCTTGAAACTGGGCAAAGAGTCTCTCTAAGGGGACGTTACGCCCGGTGAAGACCCCTAGATTTCGGTGCATAGGCAAAATATATTCATCCGCCCGTAGGGCGAAAGCAACAGAAGCTGCGATGGCCTCCTGACCAATGCCCGAGAACCACTTCGAGGTGCGCCCTTGACGCAGCAGAATGAGCATTTTTTCCTCGATCATGCGAGGCAGCAACATGGCTTTGTACAGCTCGACCAACTCGTCGGTCGTTAAGTCATTTCGTCGATAGCGGATCTCCATCGGTAGGGTCGTTTGGCCGCCTAAAGTAGTTATTATTTCGGTACCTTGCCGAGGCAAAACGAAGGCTGTGAGCAAGCGAAAAAACAAGCGCGATTCGGGTGGATTCATCTACTCTACCGACGATGATTTCGACTTCGATGCGTATGAAGACGAAGAAGATATAGAAACCCTGGCTCCGGAAGACCAGGACCTGCGTATTTGGATCGATCGAAAAGGTCGCGGTGGTAAAACGACCTCTGTGGTCAAGGGCTTCGTTGGTACCGAAAATGACTTGAAAGACCTGGGTAAGGCACTCAAGACCACATGCAGCGTAGGTGGATCAGTAAAGGACGGCGACATCATTCTACAGGGCGATGTCCGCGACAAAGCGATCGCCTTCCTACAAAAGAAAGGATACGGCGTTAAGAAGGCTGGGGGCTGAGCATTACGCGCTCGTACAGAGACTCGTACAGCGGCAATATTTTATGTATGTCGAACTTCTGAGCACTTTCAAAGGCCTGAACCTTGAATCGTTCCAATAACTGCGGGTCGTTCAAGAGCGTTAGGGCGTTCTTGGCCATATCGTCAACATCCCCGATGTTGCTTACGAAGCCGTTGAAACCATGCTCCACCACTTCTGGAATACCCCCGGCATTGGAGCTGATGACAGGTGTCTTGGCCGCCATGGCTTCCAAAGCCGCCAATCCGAAACTCTCGTGCTCAGAAAGCAAGAAGAAGAGATCGGACATGCACAAAACGCGGATCACGTCATTACTGTTACCCATAAAAACCACGTGATCCTGCAATCCCATTTCCTTGACCAGTTTCTGAGTATCGAGGCGGGCAGGCCCATCACCAACGAATAAGAGTCGAGCCGGTTTTTGTTCCAAGATCCGAGCCAATACCCGCACCACATCATCGGTGCGTTTCAATCGACGGAAATTCGAAACATGGGTCAAGATCGCCTCGTCGTTCGGAGCTATGGCCGAGCGAACGCATGGCTTTTCATCGACGTAATGATTGATGTCGATAAAGTTGGGCACCACCTCGATGTCCTTGTAAACATCAAAGTTGTCGAGAGTCTCTACCTTAAGATTCTCCGACACGCACGTCGCGATATCACTCTGATTGATACTGAAGGTGACCGCCGATTTGTAACTCGGGTTTCGCCCCACGAGGGTCACGTCGGTTCCGTGGAGGGTCGTGATCACTTTTACCGAAACGCCGTCGGCCGCCAAGATCTGCTTGGCCATAAAGGCCGTGTAGGCATGCGGAATAGCGTAATGAACATGCAAAACGTCGAGCTGCTCTTTCTTAACCACATCGACGAGCTTACTCGCCAAGGCCAGCTCATAAGGAGCATACTCGAAAAGGGGATACTCGTATACCTTGACTTCGTGGTAATGAACGTTTTCAGCCAAAATATCGAGCCGCACGGGCATGCTGTAGGTAATGAAGTGCACTTGATTACCCTTCTGTGCCAATGCCTTGCCCAATTCAGTGGCCACTACACCACTACCCCCAAACGTGGGGTATAAGACCATCCCGATCCTCATTTGACTTCGCCGTTTTTGTATTTCACTTCTTCAATGACCTCACCCGATTCGTCGTAGGTCTTCCAGAGGCCATCCTTTTTGCCATTCTTGTACTCCCCTTCCTGCTTGATGCTTCCGTCTTCGAAGAAAATACGATATGCGCCATTTAGTTCATTGTTGGCGAACTCCCCGATGGTTTTTATGCCCCCTTGCTTGTAATAAGAGGTCATTTTACCCTCAATGAGTCCGTTGACGTAGTCGTATTCAATACTGGGCTCGCCTTTGTCGAAGTACCAAGTAGCTTTACCCGTTTTTTTACCGTCCACATAAAAGGCCTCTTCTTGTTTTTTACCATGGTTATAGAACTTGACGAATTCGCCATCGAGTACGCCCATATCGTAGTGCTCTAGTCGCTCGAGCCTCCCATAGTCAAAGTAATAGCGCTGCTCTCCATGCAATTCGCCATTTACGTAGTTCAATTGGCTTCTGACATTACCGCGATCACTCACTTGAATCGATATCCCGTTCAAAACACCATAGCGCCACTGCTGCATCGATTCGAGCAGACCGTTTTTGTGAAAGCTGAGCCAATCGCCCACCTTCTTGCCTTGTTCGTATTGACCGGAGATATGGACACTGCTGTCCGGAAAATATTGTAAAAAGGGACCGTCGAGAACAGTGCTATCCTGTTGAGCAGCGGCCGTACTCGTAATAAATATGGACAATGCGATGATCCAATGTTTAGTTTTCATAGTTTTCATAGTTTTCATCGATTATTGGATAGGTATATAGTGATTCGTAAATGATTTCCTGAATGTCGGTGCGTACATCCATTTGAATGAGCTTTCGGTTGCTGTCGTCCGGATTCACCCGATTGCTCAAAAATACATAGATGATTTGTTCTGCCGGATCGGCCCAGGCCAGGGTACCCGTAAATCCGCTATGGCCAAAGCTCAGCAGGGATACGCAATTACATGTAGGGCCGCCCTTTCCGTCAATCACGGGCTTGTCGAACCCAATTCCCCTGCGGTTGTCGTCTTCGCAGTATTGGCACGATGTAAAGAGCACCACTGTGGTACTGTCGAAATAATGGCACCCGCCGTAACGCCCCATTTGAAGGTACATTTGCATTAACTTCGCTACATCCGTCGAATTGCCAAAGATCCCCGCATGGCCATTCACTCCATCGGTAAGGGCAGCACCCGGATCGTGTACATGTCCGCGCAGCAACTGTCCGCGAAAAAATTGATCGTCGGCCGTTGGCGCAATACGTTCGGCGTTCATCCGTTCAAGAGGCTTGTATCCAAGAGTGTATGCGCCTAGCGGCGCGAAGAGGGAGTCCCGCACCCACTCGTCTATGGGCATGGTCATTTGACCCTCGATCACTTTCTTTAACATATAATAACCAAGGTCGGAGTAGCGGTATTCCTTACGGGTGAGCAATTCAGACGCGTAGATTTGTTTGTAGACGGTATCGGGATAATCGTACCGCAGGTACAGATCATCTGCCACCTGCCAAGGGTACTCATCCGAAATTTGATCTCGAAACAACTCGGGCCTCCGAATGCCTCCTTCGATGATGGTGTTTGTATAAAAAGGAATCCACGATTTTAAACCGGCTTGGTGAGCCAGGATCTCCCTGAACCGCATGTGCTCTTTGTTGGTGCCCCGAGCTTCGGGCAAGTAGGTGCCCAACTCTTCATCAATATCCAAACGCCCTAGCTCGTAAAGCTTCATTATGGCCGGAACCGAAGCGGAGATCTTAGTGGTCGAGGCCAAGTCGTAAACGGTAGACTCATCAACGGGTCTCAACTTCGCATAGGTTTGGTAGCCGAAAGATTTATCATAAACGACCTTGCCGTTCTTGGCGATGAGTATTTGCCCGCCGGGAGTACCTCCTTTTTCAATGGCATTCTGCATAATCCGGTCGACCCGTCCCAATTTACGCACGTCAATACCCTCTTCTTCGGGTATTCCGTACTTCAATCGACCCAGAGCGTCGGTTTGGAGACCGGTATTCACGGGGAATGCCGCAGAAGGGCTCACCGGTAGCCGGCCTCGCGCCTTTTCGGCCCCGAAGATCACTTGGGCCGATAGATCACGCGACTCAGCCGTATTCTGGTAACTCACGATCAACGCATCAGCCATGAGCGCTTCTCCAAATGTTTTCAGGGCATACGGATTGGCGAAGATATCGAGCACCGTAGTGTGGTCCCGTGCCACAAGCTCAAAGAAGCTTCGGTCCGATGATGAAACTTTGGGGCTCGACCAGAACTTATCGGTGTTCTTATGTACACCAATAATGATGGGGTCGAACTCCTTGAGCTGCTCCAACACTATGTTTCGGTCTTGCTCGGTCGCGTCTTTGTCCAAGCGAAAAACTGGCATTTCGACATAGCTGTTGAGTCGTTCGCCGAACGACTCGTATACCCCGTCACCTAGAGCCACATAGGCGGGACGTAACTTCGGAAGGTCCTTGATGGGCAATAAGTTACCATCGTTCAATACTATGGTGATCGACTCGCGAGCGATCTGCCTGGTCAATAAAGCTCCTTCAGCATTGTTGATGTCTGTATAGATCTGGTCCACGTTGACCGGGGACAACTCGTGCAAATGGTAGTCGTATTTTGCTTCGAGTACACGTCGTACCTTTTCATCGATCAGTTGCGTACTCAAGCTTCCTTTGTTCACCGCCTCTACGACGGCCTCTATCACCTTGCCGATGTCGCCCGGCATAAGGAGTACATCTGCTCCTGATCTCAAGGCCTTTACTTCGAGTTCTCCGGTTTTGTAGCGATCGCTAACCCCTTTCATGTTCAAGGCGTCGGTAAATATGAGGCCCTTATACCCCATTTCGTTTCGAACGAGGTCCGTGAGCACCTTACTGCTTAGTGAGGTCGGAGTACCAGAAGGGTCGAGAGCCGGAACATTCAAATGCGCCGCCATGATAGAACCTACACCGTCATCGAATAGTGCCTTAAAGGGTTTCAGGTCTATCTCCTTCAATTCTTTTGACGAATGAGCGACCGTAGGCAAAGTCTTGTGTGAATCTTGATCGGTATCTCCATGTCCGGGAAAGTGCTTGGCACAGGCCATTACACCATTATCTTGTTGTCCGCGAGAATAAAGCACCGCCAAACGAGCTACTCGCTCGGGCGATTCCCCGAAGGAGCGATTGCCGATAATGGGATTGTCCGGATTCACATTCACGTCCGCTACCGGGCCAAAATTTATGTGAACCCCGATGCACTTACATTGCTGTGCTATTTGCGCGCCCATGTGGTACGCGAGTGAATCGTTCCGGGTGGCGCCAACGGTCAATGGCCAGGGAAAGGGTCGGACCGAATCGAGCCGCATGGCCAAACCCCACTCGGCATCTTGGGCGATGAAGATAGGTACTTGGGCAAGCTCTTGTAATTCATTTGTGATGGCCGCCTGGCGTACCGGTCCCCCTTGAAGGAACATCACCCCACCCGGTTGGTACTTGGTAACGAGCGCATGCAAATCGTGCCGATAGGCACCATCCCTATTACTGTACGCTTCGATCATAATTAATTGGGCCACTTTCCGTTCAAGGGAAAGGGTATTCACAACCGAATCGACCCACTCAGAGCGCGGGTCGGGTTGCGGAATTGTTGAAGAAGAAAAGAGGGCCCCAAAAAGGAGGGCCAACGAGAAACCGATCCATCTGTTCATACCACCTGCTGTCGAGGGCCCTAAATTAGAAAAAGCCCTGCGAACAAATTCATAGCTTTGCAACTCATTAAATAACGTATATGAAGAAAGTAATGTTATTCGCACTAGGATTGGCCGCCCTGGGTGCATGTACCAACCAAAAGGCCGAGGATACTGCCGGCTATTCGATCAACGGAACCATTGCAGGTGCCGACTCGGTCATGATTCGCCAATTGGCGTTGGTCGATGGTGAGTACGAAGTGATCGACTCCACCTACAGCGATTCGGAAGGACACTTTACCCTGAAGGGCGATCGCGTAGACGGTCAATTGTACTACTTGCGTATTGGTGAAGGCCGTTCCATCGTTGACCTGTTCATCGCTGACGATAAGGTAACCTTGACCGGATCCATGGATTCAATCGATGCCATGACCGTAACCGGTTCAGAGGTTTACGACACCTACGCTTCGTTCACTGAAGGTATGCAGGCTTTCGACGAGCAAAATCGTTCTTTGTATATGCGTTACATGCAAGCTCAGCAGGAAGGCGATACTGTTTTGATGGCGACGATCGATGCCGAATACGAGGCTTTGATGGAAGAGCAGGATGGTTTCCGCGAGAAATTCATCGCAGACCACGCGTCGAGCTCTGTCGCTCTTTACTTGATCTTCAGCAATCTGTATGGTAAAGGAGCCGAGGAGCTATCGGCGGAATTGACCGTGATCGACTCATCACTGAGTTCGAGCATGTACTACACCTTGTTGCAAGATCAAATCGCTTTGCTCGAAAAGGTAGCTGTTGGGCAACCAGCCGTCGTTTTTACACAGAACGACACGGCCGGGCAACCCATTTCACCGGATCAGTTCAAAGGTCAATACCTATTGATCGATTTCTGGGCTAGCTGGTGTGTTACTTGCCGTCAGGAAAACCCGAACGTTGTGGCTATGTACAACGAGTTCCACGAAAAAGGATTCGAGATCCTCGGAGTAAGCTTCGACCAGGATCGCGCGAAATGGCTTGGTGCCATTGAGCAAGATGGATTGATGTGGCCACAAGTGAGCGACTTGGGTGGTTGGGACAATGCCGCCGGAAAACAGTACGGTGTGCGCTCTATCCCTCACACTGTGTTGTTGGATCCTGATGGAACCATCATCGCTAAGAACTTGCGCGGAGAAGAATTGCGCGAGAAGCTCGAAGAGATCTTCGCAGAAGCTTAAGATCGATAGATCCGGTGCATCAATTTGCGTTTTAGAATCTCCGGATCGAAAGGCTTGGTAATGTAATCGTTCATTCCGGCCGCGATCACCTGATCCTCAACGCTTTGATTCGCATTTGCCGTTAATGCGATGATCGGAGTCGAGCTCCAGTCGGTCTGAGCTGCCCGAATTTGAAGTGAAGCTTCTACCCCATCCATTACGGGCATTTGAAGATCCATTAGAATAAGGTCAAAAGAATGGTCCTGCAGTTCATGCAGGGCCATTCTTCCATTTTCAGCTATGGTGACGACCATGCCGTGATTCATCAAGAAACGCTCGGCCACTTTTTGGTTCAGGACATTGTCTTCGACCAGGAGGATGTGCTTCCCGTTCAGGTCGCCCTCGTTCCATTGCTGCGTATCTTTCAGTCCGGTTTGCGTACCGGCCTCACCTCGTTCAAAGCTCGGGTCGAATTAAAGCGAGAGCCCTCATTCTTGTTACTGTCAAGGTGAATATCACTACCCATGTGTAACAGGAGGGTCCGCACAATTGCCAATCCGAGTCCGGTTCCTCCGTAGTTACGCGTCGTGCTTGAGTCTTCCTGTACAAAGCACTCAAACACCTCCGAGTGTTTGTCGGGGTGAATGCCGATTCCGGTATCCATTACCTCAAAGCGAATGAAGATCTGGTCGTCTTCTTCGCTTAAAAACTTGGCTTCTGCCTTTTCCTCCCCTTCATTGGTAAACTTAATCGCGTTGGAGATCAGGGTACCCAGAATTTGAAGCAACTTAGCTGTATCGCCCCGCAAATATTCAGGACTCTTGTCGGCGCAAATGACGTTGTAATCGAGTCCTTTTTTCTGCGCTTTGGGTAAAAAGGCATTGCGCAGGCTCGTCCCTAACTCGTTCAATGAAAAATCGGTTACCTTAAGCTCAATACGGCCCGACTGGATCTTGCTGAAGTCGAGGATATCGTTGATGAGGTTCAGTAGGTTATCAGAACTGAACTTGACCACATTCAGCGTCTCGACCTGCTTTTCAGAGAGGTCGGTCTTCTCGAGCAGATGGGTCATACCGACAATAGCATTGAACGGAGTACGGATCTCGTGGCTCATGGTCGATAAAAAGTTCTCCTTGGCAGTGCTGGCCTCTATGGCCTTCTCGCGAGACTCAATGAGTTTGAACTCCGTCTCTTTTCGCAGCAAGGCACTAGAGATCAGACGAGCCGTAAACAAATAAATCCGCAACTCTTCCTTGGTCCACGTGCGGAAGTTCGAAACGGAATCAAAACCTGCGAAACCGTATACGTGCCCAGATTCTTGTAGTGGAATGTTCTCAAAACTCTTATTCCCCAATTGGCTGAGGATTTGCTGAATAAGTTTTGGGTAAGTCTTTACCCGCTCCGGGTCGAGTGCGCGAACCACGTTCTCTCCCGCTTCCATTTTCTCACGGAACCATCCAAAGGGCTCTGTACTCACTCTTGGAAGAACCTCTCCGAGCCAACGCACTCCATCTCTGTTCCACGCATAGGTGAGGTCGACATGCGTTCCTTCTTCGTCGATCTGGAAAACATAAGCCCGATCGACTCCCGTATACTCAGCGACGAACTCGAGTACCCCGCGGATATTCTCATCGATCCGGTCGATGGAAACCCCAATGAGCTTTGAACTGATTTCGTTGAATTGCTCTACGAACTTGAGGCGGTTCTTTATGAGTCGTTGCTTGATCTTTGAGTCGGTGACTTCGTTAATCACCGTAGTGATCTCATCAACACCACTGCGAACCAACGAAATTTCAAAGCTGCGCAATTGCCCGTCGATGTAAAAGTCGAACTCGAGGTATTGGTGTTGCCCTGTTTCCAGCACTTTACTGAGATGATGCTTAAAACTCGAGAGGTAATCGGGCGGCAACATTTCATCGAGATTCATGGAAGTGATCTGGTCGAACGAACCGCGTGTACGGGTCTTGGGATTGAATATGTCGATTTCGGTCGGACCGATCTTGCAGTCAATAAACTCCCCTGCACTATTGATTCGGAAAATATGACCGGGAACCGCTTCGATCAAGGCCCGGTTTCGCGCCTCCGATTCAAAAATGCGGGATTCGTTTTCCTTTTGCTCGGTAATGTTTTCGAAGCTATTGAGTACCTGAGTGGGCGCTCCGTTTTCATCGCGATAAAAGACCGAACTGATCTTCCGCATCCATTGCCAATTGCCCGTTTTATCTCGAACCCGATATATGAGTTCTTTCTTTTCGCCATCGGGTAAATCGAGAATCTCCTTGTAGTACTGATCGATGGCCGACAAATACTCATCGTGAAAGAATTGCTGGTGCTCACCTTTGCCTTTCAAGGCATTTTGAATATCCTCGTTGGAATAGCCCAACGAGGCGAAGAGCGACCGGCTTTGGTAAGTATTCCTTTTTTAAGCGAAGATCGTATATCGAAATAATGATCGGCGAACTGCGAGCAATATCGTTGAGCAGTTGTGTTGTGCGGTACGTTCTCGATTGACGGCGGTTATTGAGATCAAGCAGGGTGATCTCCAGCTCCTTGCGTTCGTCACTTTTGAGCAATCGACTGCTCGCCGGGACTTCAATATCTTTCCGAAAGGAGGTGTGCATCACCCATTTCTGGGGTCGACCCGAATAGGTAGGATCCTCCAATGCCAATTGTTCCGATAATATTTCGTCGCACGACAAATCGGCGAGGTCCGAGAACGACATCTCGCGTAGTTCGCTCAGCGGAAAGCCAGACAGAAGCAAGAACTCCCGGTTCCAGCGCACGATTTTGCCCGACTCATCCAGCACCACCTGAGCGGTAAGGTCGTACCCTGAATTCCGGCGCAACCATCGGGCTTCGAACATGCGAAAATTACGTTCCTCGGGCGGGGATAGAATTACCTCGTCTGCACCTTCTGCAAAAGCCACCTCTACCTCGTTTTGATCCTCTGCGGTGATCACAACCAAATCGCCCGGATTGGCCTGTATCAAGAGCTCCTGAACCTCTTGCAAATCACCGAGCCAAACAACGTTGTAATTAGGAGTGTTATTAGATCAAACATGCAGTGCACGGCTCATGGTCTCGAGAACCGCCCGAAGTGTTTGTTCTAGTGGCGATTTGGGAAGCACGTAGTACGTGAATCCGGTCGTATTGGCCTGATTCTTTAGTCCGCCCATTTGCTCCCCTCCTTTATTGTCGTTCATGCAGCTGTTCCTTATGCCTGTTTCATGACCATTGGCTCGTCCCGGCGGCCCTAAATTAAGAGAAAAAAGATAGCTTTGTACACATGGAAGCTCCGAGACTCCCCTCCTTCATGAAAATCAATAGAATACGTCGGTTCGATTTTAAACCGAGGTATTACGACGAGCGAAAAGAGCGCTTGGATCATCTAAAAAAGAAGTATAACGACGAAGGTGAAAAAGAGGTCGAATTCCGCGACCGGTTGCAAGAATCGTGGAGTAATCGCCGCAAGCTGCAAGCTTCGGGCTATCCATTCGGACGCTTGGTGCTGATCATGGCCTTTCTATTTTTCCTCGCCTACCTCTTATTGTTCCGATGAACGACATCATTCAGGTGCTGCCCGATAGGGTGGCCAACCAGATAGCGGCCGGCGAAGTAGTTCAGCGTCCGGCCTCTCTCGTTAAAGAACTCCTAGAAAACAGCATCGACGCCGGCGCAACCGACATTTCGCTCATCGTTCGTGATGCCGGTCGTACCTTGGTGCAGGTGGTCGATAACGGCAAAGGCATGAGCAATACCGATGCGCGCCTCTGCTTCGAGCGCCACGCCACTTCCAAGATCCGAAACGCCGAAGAGCTTTTCCATATCTGCACCAAAGGCTTCCGCGGCGAGGCCTTGGCCTCCATCGCGGCCGTGGCCCACGTGGAGCTGCGGACCAAGGAGCACAGCGAAGACCTTGGTACGCTGGTGACCATCGAAGGTTCCGAGGTCACGGCACAAGAGCCCGTACAAGCACCCGGCGGCACCAGCATCTCCGTCAAGAACCTCTTCTATAACGTTCCGGCCCGTCGCAATTTCCTCAAAAGCGATAAGGTCGAGCTCAAGCACATCATCGATGAGTTTGAACGTGTGGTCTTAGCACATCCGGACATCGCTTTCAGCTTGCATCACAATGATCATGAGCTTTTCCGCCTACGGCGCGATGGGTTACGCCGCCGCATTGTCGACGTTTTTGGCCCGCGGTTCAACGAACGACTAGTACCGGTGTCCGAAGAAACGGATCTGGTGACCGTGGGTGGATTCGTGGGAAAGCCCGAACACGCCAAGAAAACGCGGGGCGAACAGTTCTTTTTCGTGAACAGCAGATTCATAAAGAACTCCTACCTACACCACGCCGTGAGCAGAGCCTTTGAAGGGCTGATCCCCGAAGGACATCACCCCTCCTATTTTCTGTACCTAGAGGTAGATCCGCAGACCATCGACGTGAATATCCACCCCACCAAGACCGAGATCAAGTTCGAAGACGAGAAGGCCATATACGCCATTCTGAGGTCCGCGATCCGCAAATCGCTCGGGCAGTATAACATTTCACCGAGCCTCGATTTCGAAAGGGAAACGAGTTTCGACGATATTCCACTGAACCCCGACGGACCGATCAGGGTACCGACCATAGAGGTCGACCCGGACTACAATCCGTTCGATGCCGATACGGGAAGTTCGGGCGGGGGTGGCGGAGATGCATCGGGCCGTAGGCCCAAAACACACCAAAACCAATTCGACTGGACCAGCGTTTACCGCGAACCCGAAGAGGTAGAGAGCACGCCCAACCTGCCTATGGAAGAGGAACGCAGCGTGCTGGCCTATCAGCTGCAGGGCAAGTATATTCTGACGCACATCAAGTCGGGATTCATGATCATCGATCAGCATCGCGCGCATCAGCGGATCCTGTTCGAGCAGTTTCAAAAGAGTTTGAGCCGGCAGAACACTGCCACCCGGCAACTGTTATTTCAACAAACCTTGGAGCTCGGGGCTGGCGATTTGTCACTCATTGAAGAGCAGCAAGAAGCGCTACAGCAACTGGGATTCGATATCGAAAGGTTTGGTCATCAAGCCATCGTGGTACGCGGGATTCCGCCCGGAGTACGCGAAACCGGCGTGTTGGGCTTGATCGAAAAGATGCTCGATGACCTCAAGAACCACCGCAACGAATTGGGCGGAGACAATTTGGATAACTTAGCCCGGTTCATGGCACGGAATTTGGCCGTTCGGAGCGGGGCCAAACTCGAAAAAGAAGAGATGCACCAGCTGGTCGATGAGCTCTTTGCCTGCGAACAGCCCTTTGTTGCACCGAACGGTAAATCGGTGCTCATCACCCTGAGTTTGGATGAACTCGATAAACGATTTCAGTAGATGAATTTTCAACCGACAAGGTTCAACATATTGCCCGAAGTAATCAAGAACTTGCTGATCATCAACGGTCTCTTTTTCGTAGGATCTCTGGTGATGCAGAGTACTTTTGGCATGGACCTGAACCGTATATTGGGGCTCTACGTGCCCGGATCCGAGCATTTTAGGCCTTTACAGCTGATCACGCACATGTTCATGCACGGGAACATCGGGCACATTTTCTTCAATATGTTCGCCCTGTGGATGTTCGGAAACATGCTCGAAAACGTTTGGGGCGGACGCCGTTTTTTAATTTACTATATGGCGACCGGACTCGGAGCAGCACTGATCCACCTCGGTTGGAACTACTTTGAGTTGATGCAGGTGACGCAGAGCGTATCCGCAGAACAGGTACAGCGCGTGATCCAAGAAGGAAGCTCCATTTTGATGCGCGGACAAAACTATAGTGACCCGGCATTGGCGAAACTGAACCTGATCTATAATATCCCAACGGTTGGAGCCTCGGGAGCCGTATTCGGTATCCTGTTGGCCTTCGGAATGCTATTCCCCAATACGCGCATTTACCTGTACTTCGCATTTCCGATAAAGGCCAAGTACTTTGTGATCGGCTACGGTTTACTTGAGTTGTTCAACGGAATCGCGAACGATCCATCGAGCAACGTGGCGCACTTTGCCCACCTAGGCGGTATGCTCTTTGGGTTCATTTTGATCAAATATTGGCAACGGAAAAACGGACACCGATACTGATGGCGAGCATAACGGACGAAATACGCGAAAACTTTAACCGGGGCGATATGATGACCCGCCTGATCTACATCAATGTAGGGGTGTTCTTGATCGTGAACATCCTCAAGGTGCTGGGCTTCTTCTTCAACTTCGACTTATCCATTGCTCAGTGGTTCACGGTGAAAGCCGATCCCGGAGCGCTGCTCTTACAACCTTGGGGACCGGTCACCTATATGTTCCTGCACGAAGGCTTTCTACACATCTTATTCAACATGATCTGGCTGTACTTCGGGGGCCGCATCTTCCTGGAGTACATGAACGAGAAAAAGTTGCTGAGTGTGTATCTCTTGGGCGGACTCGCAGGTGCGGCATTGTACATTCTCAGCTATAACCTGTTCCCGGTCTTTGCAAACCAACTCCCCTACTCACAAGCCCTTGGGGCCAGCGCCTCGGTGATGGCGATCTTCGTGGCCATTGCGGCCTTCGTGCCGGATTACACGGTCCGACTCATGTTCATAGGCACGGTGAAACTGAAGCACATTGCGATCTTTTACCTCCTACTCGATCTCTTGAGTATACCGAATGGGAACGCGGGCGGACACATAGCTCACCTCGGTGGGGCGTTGTTCGGATTCCTCTATGCCCGTCAAATGCAAAAAGGCAGCAACATCGCGTCCGGATTCGAAAGATTCCTCGACAATTTCTTTACTTTCTTTAAACCGAAACCGAAGATGCGCACGGCTTATAAATCCAAAACGCGAACAGAATTCGAATATCACGAGCAAAAAGCTTCGCGTCAAGCCAAATTGGATGCTATCTTGGACAAGATTTCCGCGTCGGGCTACGACAGCCTCACCAAGGACGAAAAGGATTTCTTATTCAAGATGAACAAGGACTGAACCCCGCGTGAACAAGTACCGATTTATCGATAAGCTCTTACTGCCGCTCACTTGGCTAAGTGTCGGAGTGCTGCTCGTCAGCTACCTCGCCTGGTACCTCACCCCCTCGCAATTCATTCTCGCCAGCTTCGCAGCCCTCGCCTACCCCATACTGTTGCTGCTGCTGTTGCTGTGGCTTTTGTTCTGGCTGTTCCGCTTCAAACGCATTCTTTTGATTCCGATTCTCGGCCTCGCGGCCGGATGGGGCCATTTCACGGCATTTTTCCCCTGGGGAGGTGCCACAGCCCTCACCGCCAACAAAGATGCTCTGCGCGTGTTGTCGCTCAACAGCCGTCACTTCGATCAGAGCTACTGGGGTCCCGATTATGACCTACTGGGCACCATCGACAGTTTCTTTAGAGCCGAACAAGCTCATGTCATTGCCCTGCAGGAATTCAACAAAGGCCGAAAAGTGGATCTGTTGGCCTCCCAAGAATACTCCCGTCTGAACGGTAAGAGCAATCTCGCGCTCTTCACCAATTTACCAGTGGTACGCACCGACTCCGAGGTATTCCCAAAGCACATTAATTATGGAGCGAACGGTTTTCAATGGGCCGACCTGCTCTACGGAGGCGATACGTTGAGGGTGTACAATTGCCATGTGAGCTCGAATCAGCTCGAGCATAGCCAAGTAGAGCTTATCGAAAAGGTCGAAGAGATCACCACCGAAAAGATCAACACGCGGTTCGGCGCTATGTACAAACTACTCAAGACCGGTTTCCTATACCGCGAAAAACAGATAGAGGTACTTAAAACCCACATCGATGGATCGCCCTATCCCGTGCTTGTAGTGGGCGACTTCAACGATACTCCCTTAAGTTCGGCGTACCGCGAAATGGCTCGAGAGCTGGTCGATGGCTACCGTGAACACGGCCGCGGCTGGGGAAAAACGTATCGTAAAAGCCTCATTCCCTTGCGCATCGATTACCACTTCCACGACCCCATGCTGCGCACCCAATTCGTCGGAGTGCGCAAGGTCGATATCAGCGACCACTATCCGCTAGTGGGGCATTATACTTGGGAGTAAGTCAATATATGAGGGCTTTGATGTGGATTCCAGTATATTGAGGTAGAATTTTGTGGCCCATAAAATCAACCCGACTATAAATGAGCACCTCCGCCCCTCCCTACCTCGACTGCTTCATTTTTCCCATCCTTCGGATTCACCTCGACAAGTATCGGAACGTAGCCGAACAGGTGGCCGCCGTATGGAAAGAATACGGGGCATTGAGCTACCAAGAGTATTTGGGCGATGAACTGCATCTAGAAGGTACCCGATCGTATGTAGAGGCGGTGGAACTGAAAACGGACGAAGTGGTGGTCGTAGGTTGGGTGGTTTTTCCGTCGAAAGGGGTGCGTGAGGAGGCCAATAAACGCGTACCGGAAGATCCGCGCATGGCCCGGATTGTAGGTCCGCTCGTAGATCCCGAGCGGATGATCTTCGATGCGAGTAGGATGATTTATGGGGGATTTACCCCGCTGGTGCAGAGGTAAACTTTAGCCTCTACGACGGCCACGGCGACAGCGAAAGCAACGGCTACAATGGTGCTGGTAAAAACCGACAAAGGAAGGTTGAATGGTGTGCGACTGAAATTAATCGAGCCGTAGGCTCAGAAAATCGGAATTGAAAACAGAAATTTATAACGTGTGAACGAAGAGACTTGGGGATGGTAATAAAGAGTGAAGCGGAATTGCGGGAGTTGTACGGTTATCCGAGTGAGCGGGCTGTGAAGAAGTCCTTGCGGAGGCTCGATAAGCACGCATTGAATTTTATTTCAAAATCGCCTTTTGTGGTCATTTCGACCGCGGGGGCGGATGGGACCTTGGATTCATCGCCGCGCGGAGGAGCGGCCGGATTCGTTCAGGTGATCGACGGGCGGTTGGCGATTCCGGATTACAGGGGAAATAATCGGCTCGACAGCCTGAAAAACATTGTTGAATCGGGCCGTGTGGGAATGCTTTTCTTTATACCCGGGATCGATGAAACCTTGAGGGTGAACGGAAAGGCCGTAATGACGACCGACGAGGCGATCTTAGAGCGATTTACAGGTAATTTCAAGCCTCCTTTGACTTGCATTGTGGTCGAGGTGGAGGAATTCTTTTTGCATTGCGCAAAGGCCTTCATGCGGTCTCGGTTGTGGGATCCCGGGATACAGCTCGACAAGAATGAATTCCCAACGATGGGACAAATGCTGAAGGACCAATTGAACAGCGACGAAGAGCCAGAAGCGCGCGAGGATATGGTAAAGCGTTGCAAGGAGAATCTTTAACGGGGTTAATTCGGGAAGTATCTAGAAAAACGAATTATGAAGCTCACCTGCATTGTCTTATCCGGCGGTACAAGCCGACGCATGGGGCGAGATAAAGCCACAATGCTTTGGCAGGGTAAGTCATTCGTGGAACATGTGATTTCTGCGGCAGATCCGATCGCTTCAGATTTTTTGATCGTAAGCGATGATCCAGATCACGACGTATTCGGGTACGAGCGTGTACCGGATCTCATCCCCAACTCGGGTCCTGTATCGGGAATATGCGGCGGGTTACAGGCCGGTAAAACGGAATGGAATTTACTCTTGAGTTGTGACGTTCCATTCATTAAAACAGAGCTTCTTCAGCTTCTGTATGTTGAGGACATTGATGCTTTCGACATCATTCATTTCATATCGGGCGGAAGAGATATTCCGTTGATCGGTTTGTACCGAAAAACGTGTTTGGAGCCCTTCAAAAAGCAGCTCGAAAAAGGAAGGTTACGTGTAATGAAAGCCTTGGCGACGGTTCAGGTAAAGACGGTGGAAGTGCCGGAGGAGCTTGAACGCGCCGTGCGGAACCTGAACAGGTCGGAGGACCTTCGAGGCAATGAGCCATAGGCCGTAGGCTATGGCTCATTTGATTTAGCGCTGAAAGTGCTTCATCCCCAGGCTAAAGCTCGGGGCCAAGGGTGCTCATTCCATAAACGAATTGTTCTGTAGGGATTAACCGACCAACAAGATCCCCGGGCTAAAGGCCGGGGCTGTATCACATACATTTTCATTATGAAATGAAGGGGTGGGATCAACTAAACTAAATCCCCGGGTTGAAACACGGGGCCAAGGATCTTCCATTAATTATTCGATCCCATTAACCAATAACCATTAACTTTCGTAAGAACCACTCAACCACTCAACCGCGGCCGCCTTCGGTTTTCCGCCATTCTTGAATTTGCCCTTTGACTTTCTAATTCGAACGGCGACAACTTTGTACTCCGGGCACTTGGCTTCGGTGTCGTGAACATCGCTGGTGATTTTGTTGATCATGATCTCCGGAAAATGGAATGTAGTGCTCACGATGCCGGGATTGACATCCTCTGTGATTCGCGCCTTCACATCGACCTTGCCACGACTCGATTCGATACACACATAGTCACCCTCGCTAATGAAATGCTTGGCCGCATCATCGGGGTGGATCATGAGATAATCATCGGTCAGGAGCTTCTCATTCATGGTCCTCCTCGTCATAGCCCCACAATTGTAGTGCTCGAGCTCTCGGTTTGTCGTTAGTATGTATGGGAACTTTTCGGCGTGAGAAAGCAGCTCCTCGGATTCGCGCCAGGCGTTGAATTCGGAATACCCTTTTCCTCGCTTAAACTCAGTAGCATGTAAGATCTTGGTGTCTTGTCCGTCCCGAGTCACCGGCCACTGAAGCCCATTGATACCAAGACGGTCCCATGTGATTCCCGCAAAGAAGGGTACGATCTGATTGATCTCATCCAACATACCGTCAGGCGAATAATCGGACTGTGGATATCCCATGCGGTTCATGAGTTCCACTGTGATCTGTCCATCGGGTTTAGAGCCAGGATAAGGCTCCACCACTTGGTTAACGGCCTGAACCCTACGTTCGCCATTCGTAAAGGTTCCACTCTTTTCGAGGAACGAAGCTCCCGGAAGGATCACATCGGCCTGCTTAGCCGTTTCGGTCATAAAGAGTTCCCGGCAAATGACCAGATCCGTAGCATTCAAAGCTCGGATAACTTTTTGCGTGTTCGGGTCGGTCTGAACCACGTCTTCACCAATGACCCATAAGGCTTTGAGCTTACCTTCGAGCGCGGCTTCGAACATTTCCGGGATCTTGTATCCGATGTGTTTAGGCACATCAACCCCGTAAAATGCGCTGTACTTATCCTTTACGTCGTCCTTATTGACATCCAGATACCCCGCTCCTTGATGAGGCTGCACACCCATGTCCGCCGCGCCTTGTACGTTGTTTTGCCCGCGCAGTGGGTTTACCCCTACTCCTTTGCGTCCGATGTTTCCGGTCAATAAGGCCAAATCGGCGATTTGCATCACGGTAAAGGTGCCTTGAGAATGCTCAGTTACACCCGGTCCGTGGAACGACATGGCGTTCGGAGCGGTAGCGTAAGCGATAGCTGCAGCCCTTACTTGCTCTCTAGGCACTCCCGACACCTTTTCCATCCAGTCAAGGTTGAGCGCCAGGATCTGCTCTTTGAAGGCTTCATAACCCTCGGTTCGATTCGAAACAAAATCTTCGTCTACCAGACCTTCCGAAATGATGTAGTACATCATCATATTGAGTACGTCCACATTGGTTCCGGGTCGCAAGGCCAGGTGGTGTGTGGCATAGCGGGCGATCTCGGTTTTACGCGGGTCAATTACTATGGTTACGTGGTCCGATTTCATCGCGAACTGCTTCATCTTGGCTCCGGTGACCGGGTGGGCGTCGGTCGGATTCGCACCAATGACCAGAATACAGTCGGTATGTTTGAGATCTTCAATGGAATTGGTCGCTGCGCCCGTTCCAAAAGTGCGTTGCATGCCCAACGCGGTTGGAGAGTGACACACGCGAGCGCAACCGTCTATGTTATTCGTTTGGATCACTGCTCTAAAAAACTTCTGCATGAGGTAGTTCTCCTCATTGGTGCAGCGCGACGAAGAGATTCCGGCGATGGAATCGGGTCCGAATTCTTTTTTGTAGTAGTTCAGCTTTTCGGCAATATAGTCGTAAGCCTCATCCCAACTCACCTTTTCGAATTCGCCATTGCCCTTGATCATGGGCGAATCGAGCCGATCGGGATGGTTGTAGAATCCAAAGGCAAAACGACCTTTTAGGCAGGTATGCCCTTGATTTACCTCGGCATCGTACGGCGCCCTGATACTCACTATCTCGCCATTTGATGAAGAAACTTCGAGGTTACAACCCACACCGCAATACGTACAGATCGTACGGGTTTTTTGAGGTGCGCTGATAGCTTTCGATTGAAACACATCGGAAATGGCCGATGTCGGACAGGCTTGAGAGCAAGCCCCGCAACTTACACAGTCCGAGTCACTGAACGACTGATCAAAACCTTTGACAATGTGTGAATCGAACCCGCGTCCGGCCATACTTAGGACGAATTCCCCTTGAACCTCATCACAAGCTCTCACACAGCGATAGCAGTTGATGCATTTGCTGAGGTCGGAGGTCATGTAGGGATGACTGAAGTCTTTTTGCCGATCGAGGTGAGTCTCGCCTTCGGGATAACGCACCTGGCGAATACCCACTTGGGCTGCAACCGATTGCAATTCACAGTTTCCGTTGACCTCACAAGTGAGGCAATCGAGCGGATGATCCGTCAGCACCAACTCCACGATGTTCTTGCGAAGCTGTTTGATCGACTCAGTACTCGTGTAAATATATTGGTTGTGCGCAACGGGTGTATGGCACGAAGCCATGGTCTTTGTTGGTCCACCCGCCTCCAGTGAAACCTCCAAACTGCATACGCGACACGATCCGAATGGATCGAGGTTTGGCACATCGCATAATGTGGGTACAAGGTTCTTTTCCTTATACCGGCGGATGAATTGAAGCATGGTTTCGCCTTGTTGTATCTCGAAGGCCTCGTTATCGATATATGCAAAATGTGGCATGGCCTTAATTGAAATAAGTTTTGAGCTCTTCGTCAAAATACTGCAAGACATTCCGGATCGGTAACGGAATACCACCGCCGTGGGCGCACAGGGATCCTTTTTGCAAGGTGGAGAGCAGATCGTCGAATAGCTTTCGATCGATCTGGTAGTCGTCGTTCAACGCTTTTTGTGCCATTTCGTGACCTCGCTTGGTACCGAGGCGACATGGGAAGCGCTTGCCACAGCTCTCGTATGCGGCAAAATCGAATAGGTGCTCTATAAACTCCATCATGGAGAAAGGCTCAGGTATACACACTACTGAGGCATTACCCAGTAAGAATCCATTCGATCCGAAGCTCTCAAAGTCAATGGTCAGGTCATTGATTTTAGATACCGGCTCAACTCCACCCAAGGAACCACCGATTTGCATCGCCTTTACAGGCTTTTTGAATCCGCCTCCAAGTTCATTTACCACGATCGAAAGTGGCGTGCCCATCTCGACTTCGTAGATTCCCGGATGGACAAAGAAACTGTCGAGGGAAACCAGCTTGGTTCCTGACGAGCGTTCGGTTCCCAAGGCTTTATATGCCGATCCACCGTTGCTAATGATGTAGTGTAGTGCGGCCAATATTTCCACATTGTTGACCGTAGTAGGTTTGTTGAACAGCCCCTTTTGAGCAGGAAATGGCAGACGTACACGAACCTCGGGCCGTTGGCATTCAATGGAACTAATGAGTGCAGTCTCTTCACCACAGATATAGAATCCCTGTGCTTGAATGATCTTGAAATCGAAACTGAAGGTACTACCATTGATGTTTTTCCCGATGAGTCCTACCTCGCGAAGCGTATCGATCGCCTCTTGAACGATGCTCACCGATTCGGGGTACTCAGCTCTAATGTACGGTATGCCATGCGAGGCATGGGTTACGTATCCGGCGATGAGCATTCCGAAGAGTACAGAATGTGGTCGTTGTTCTAAGAGGTATCGGTCCGAGTATGCCCCGGAATCTCCATCATCAGCGTTGCAGATGATGAATTTTACGGGATTCTGTTCGTTGCGGCAGAATTCGAGCTTGAGTCCCATCGGGAACCCCGCCCCGCCCCTACCTAGGACGTTGGATGTTTTTGATTTCTTCTAGAACTTGAACGGAGTCTCGGTTCAGTGCATCGAGGAAAGGTCGGTAGTGTGTATCGAGATCGGTAAAGGGTTCCGGCAGCACTTTCGCGCCGTAGGCGCCCGTATTGTATTCATCGGAGCCACTGCACGAGTCGCCCTTGGAAATGTTTACCAGGTCTTCGATAGCCTTTACCGAGTAGTTGGTGCCATCGATGTGGAACGCGTTGTTTTCGTGGCATCGCCCCAAGCAGGTCATGTGTCCGACCGCGGCTTCCCCATATACATCGATCAGTCGTTTGGCCACCTCCTCTTGTGTGCCTGCGCAAAGGCAGGCCGTTCCGTTACATACGTAGGCCTTTTTGCCTTTGTTTTCGGGTTTTAGAAAGTCGTAAAAGGTCGCCGTGCCGTAGGTATTTGCTTTGCCGATGAGGAATTCATTGGCGAGTTGCGCCAGCGTTTCTTCGTCGGGCGTACCCTGAGGTTGAGCGGAGCGACCTAGTTTATCGAACAGGTTTTCGTCGACGCCTTTACGGCCCAGTAATTCGCTGAGGTTGTTGGACATATCAGGTACTTTGGTGCACAGCCACCGCGCCCGGAACGCGTTCCGGGTGTGCGTAGCACGTGATTCGGTTCTTGCGACAAAACGCAAATAGCGTGATGCCAAGTTCTTTTGCATAATCGACCGCCAGTGACGACGGTGCGGAAACCGCTGCCAGAAAAGGGATCTGTGCTTTGAAGCACTTAATTGCGATCTCGTAGGAGAGCCGGCCCGAAACGGTCATGATCTTGGCCTTATGGAACCGATCGGATAGGATGAGATCGCCAACCACCTTATCCACGGCATTATGTCGACCGATGTCCTCCATGGTACACAGGAGTTCGCCATCGAGCGTGAAGGCCGAAGCAGCGTGGCTGCCTCCCGATGCTGAAAACCCATGTTGAGTCGTTTCCATTTTATCGAACAAGCTCGGGATGAGTTCCACATCGACCCGTTGAGGGTCCGAAAATCGTTCGCCGGAAAACTCGAGGTAGCTGAGTTCGGTTTTCCCACAGATGCCGCACGACGAAACGGAAAGTAGGCTGCGGCTCACGAGGCCTTTTCGATAGAAACGTTGGTCGATGAAATAAAGACGGTTCCGGATTCGATCATTGACTATTTGCACGCACAGCATCATCAACGTAAGGTTTTGGAACGAAGAACGGTTCCGGCCGGGTACGAGACCAAGAATTTGACCCACTGGAGAAACTACGCTGCCAATGTGGAGGAATTGCCGACCATCAATCCCGGGCCCGGAGAATATGTGCATGTAATGGAGGGCTATAAAAACGCATATCAAAATCTCGTGATTGGCATTACGGAGACTTTTCCCTGTGGAGCTCCGCCCATGCACACCCACAAAGGAGAGGAGGCTCATGTATTGCTCGAAGGGGAAATTCTATACGCTTTGGGTGACACCATTTTCACGATTTCGGCTCCGTACATTGTAAATATTCCTCCCATGGTTCCGCACGCCTTTAAGAACATAGGAGATGAAACGGCAAACCCGGTAGTAATATTCCCGACGAATGTTTGGGAGTACGACGTTTTGGATTACTTCCCATTCGAAAATTACGACGATCGAGGTAACCCGGTTGAATGAGTTGGCCATGGCGTATTCATCGAAGGTGCTTGCTTCGTTGAATTACTGACTCACTTCGATTATTTGAGCCCGGTCTAATCTGCCACCTCAACCCGCTTCAACTCGAGCAAATTCAGCGCATTTGGAGTGAGCCCACGCACCTCCTTACGCGTAAAGCGAAGCACCTCGTCATAGAACAGCGGCACCACCGGGGCTTCGTAAAGCAGCAGCGAATCCATTCGTCGATATAGCGCATATCGGGCCGAGTCATTCGTTTCGGTGCGCGCTTCTTCGTACCACGCATCGAACTGCGGATGACTAAAATGCGTGTAATTGGGCCCATTCGGCGCGGCATTGGCGCTGTAAAACAGACTCAAGTAATTCTCGGCATCGGCGTAATCGGCGATCCAACTCCCCCTAAAAAACGGCGATTTACTGGTGGCCATCATCTGCCGCAAGGTCGACGGCGGCAACAACTCCACCTTCACCGGAATCCCAAGGTCGTTCCACTGCGCCTGCATATACTCGCACAGATCGAGGTAACTCGCATTGGTTTGCAGCGTTATTTCGGGTAGTTCTGGGCCTACGGCCCGAAGGAGGGCTTTGGCCGTATCCACATCATAGCGGTAGCCTTTCACCACCTCATCAAAGCTGGGGAGGCCCCGGGGTATAAATCCGGCCGTGGCGGGCTCGCCGATGTTGTTGCGCAGATAACGCATCATCTCGGCCCGGTCGAATCCGTAGTTCATGGCCTGCCGCAAGGCACGCTCTTTGAGCGGCTCGATGCGCTGGTTCGAATCGACCACGATGCCCAAATATTCCGTGTTCAAATAAGGCAACGTGGTGAGGCAAAAGCGATCGCGGTATTTCTCTCGCAATTCGCCATCATAGGTGAGCAACTCGTCTTTGTAGCTCGCATCGAGCCCGCTGAGGAAGTCGAGATTCCCTTTCACCAACTCGAGGAACGCGGCTTGTTTATCGGGAACAAAAGTTACCGCCACGGCCTCCAGGTATGGGAGCACACGGCCCGTGTCGTCAGACTCGAAATAGAAGGGATTCCGCCTGAAAACGAGTTTTTCGTTCTGTGCCCAGAGCTTGAAATAGAACGGTCCGGTACCTATCGGCTCATCGCGCAGGTCGTACTCCGGGTGCTCATCGAGCTCGCGCGGAACTACCGAACAGTACTTCATGGACAGCAGGCCTAAAAATGGGGGGAACGGCTCGTGGAGCTCGATCCTCAAAAGAGTGTCGTTCAGCGCCGCATAACTTTTCGCATTTTCCATGACCCAAGCCCCCGGAGCCGCTAGTTCGGGCGAGGTCAAACGGTCAAAACTGTAAACGAAATCTTGGGCGGTCACGGGTCTACCCCGCTCCGCAGAAGGGTCGTCAAAGTCGTCCCCAAAGACCGGGTGCGCGTGGAAATATACATCGTGCCGCAGGCAGAAATCATAGACCTTTCGGGTGCTGTCAATGGTCCAGGACTTGGCAATACACGGCTGCGGACGAAGGTTGGAGTCGAGCTGCACCAGTCCGTTGTACAGCTGGTGCGTGGCCCAGATCAGGGCTTGATTGCGCGAAAAGGCCGGATCCAAGGTGGTGATGTTGGCCGACTCGTTGTAGCGAAACACCATGCCCGGGCACTCGCGACGATCGGGTCCGCAACCCGTGAAGATGCTGAAAAACAGCACAAAAAGCAGTATCTTTGCCGGCCCATGACGCATACGCCAAAAGTAGCATTTTATACACTGGGCTGTAAGCTCAATTTCAGCGAGACCTCGACCATTGCGCGGGACTTCGAACAGATGGGGTACGACCGCGTGGAATTCGAGGAAAAGGCCGACGTATACGTGATCAATACATGCTCGGTGACCGACAATGCCGATAAGCGCTGTCGCCACATTGTGCGTTCGGCGCTGCGCCAGAACGAGAAGGCCTTTATTGTGGTGGTGGGCTGTTATGCCCAACTAAAACCCGAGGAGATCGCCGATATCGAGGGTGTGGATCTCGTGCTCGGAGCTACCGAGAAGTTCAAGGTTACCGACTACATCAACGACCTCAGCAAGAACGATTTGGGCGAGGTGCACAGTTGCGAGATCGACGAGGCTGACTTTTACGTCCCCGCCTACTCGGCCGGAGACCGCACGCGTGGATTCCTGAAGGTGCAAGACGGATGTGACTACAAATGCACCTACTGCACTATTCCACTCGCGCGCGGTATCTCGCGCTCGGCAAAACTCGACGACGTGGTGAAATCGGCCTACGCCATTGCCGACGAAGGACGCAAAGAGGTGGTGCTCACCGGCATCAACATCGGTGACTATGGAAAAGGAGAGTTTGGGAACAAAAAACACGAGCACACGTTCTTGGAGCTCGTTCAAGCGCTGGATCAAGTAGAACCCATCGACCGCTTCCGCATCTCGAGCATCGAACCGAACTTATTGCGGAACGAGATCATCGATTTCGTATCGACCAGCGAGCGCTTTGTCCCCCACTTCCACGTGCCCTTGCAAAGCGGAAGCAACGCCATCCTCAAGAAAATGAAGCGGCGCTACCTGCACGAGCTGTATGCCGACCGCGTCGCCCGCATTCGCGAGACTATGCCCAACGCCTGTATCGGGGTCGATGTGATCGTAGGCTTTCCCGGCGAAACCGACGATCATTTCCTTGAGACTTATAACTTTCTCAATGATCTCGAAATCAAATACTTGCACGTATTTACCTACAGTGAACGTCCGAATACCGAAGCGGCGGATATGGAAGGCGTTGTTCCCAAAAAAGTACGTCACAAACGCTCCAAGATGTTGCGGGTATTGAGCGCTAAAAAGCGGCGCCAGTTCTACGAGTCGCAACTGGGCGGCACCTTCGATGTACTGTTCGAAGGCGAAAACAAAGAAGGCTACATTCACGGATTTACCGAAAACTACGTCAAGGTCAAAACACCCTGGGATCCAGCCTTGGTCAACACCCGCGCGCAGGTGAAGTTGACCTACATCGACGAGGACGGAATTGTGCGGTTTGAGTACCTTGAGGCGGAAATTCACGCCTAAGTCCATGGAAAACATAGCGGTATTCTGCGGCTCCTCTACGGGGAGCGATCCTAAGTACATCCAAGCAGCTCAAGAAATGGGCGCAGAAATGGCCCGTCAGGGCATTGGCCTGGTCTATGGCGGGGGCAAGGCCGGACTCATGGGCACTGTGGCCGACGCGGTACTCGATGGGGGCGGCAACGTTTACGGCGTCATTCCCGACCGAGTGGTTCAGGCTGAAAGGGCCCACCGCGGTATCACCAAACTCTACGTCGTCGAAAGCATGCACGCGCGCAAATCGCTCATGGCACAGCTTGCCGATGGTTTTGTCGCCCTCCCGGGCGGATTGGGAACTCTGGACGAACTCTTCGAGATCCTGACCCGGAATCAACTCGGGATCATCAATAAACCGGTCGGACTCCTCAATGTAGATGGCTATTACGACCCATTATTGGATATGGTCGACCATATTGCGAAACAAGGCTTTCTTCATGCGTTGAAACCAGAGGAGCTCTTAACTTCCGGTTCCGTTGTGGACCTAATCGATCAAATGAAATCGGTCCAGTGAAAGGGTCAACGCCCATGAAACTCCATATTGGGTAGTTCTTCTCCGTTCTTCACGAATCGATCGAACCAGGCAATTGATTGCTCCATGACCTCTTCTTTGCGCTCACTGATGCCGTGATCTCCTCCTTCGTAAATGACCAATCGGTATGGTATGCGGTACTTATCGCATTCAAGAGTCATACGCATCGACTGTTCGGGCTTTACGCGCCAATCGGATGCCCCATGAAGAATTAACAGAGGAACACTCCCGGGCAGTTCGTGGGCCCAATACACCGCGGATCACTCTTCGAGTTTTTGAGGCTTCGCTTCAGTGAAACCGGGAATAAGTTCCATACAGACCTCTTCCATTTCCGGTCGATCGTCGACCATGGTGCCCAGGTCTGAAACAGCACCTCCCACCACCGCGGCCTTTATGCCATTTATTTGCCTAAGCGCGATATAACTCATCATTCCTCCTCTACTCCAACCAAACATGCCTATTCTACTCGTATCGGCCTTTGGAAGCTCGGCCAGTACCTTCGGAAGAACCACAACATCGTTTACATCGCTATCGCCGAACTCTTCAATTCCTTCCCCTCCACCATTACCTCGGTACTGAGGGGCCACGACCACGTAACCGGCGGCGGCGAATTTCGCCACGAACATGGCGATTCCACCGACGTTCCAAGCTCCAAGCTCCTTGTTTCCGCCTCGGTTAAGGATGATACAGGGAAAAGGGCCGTCCCCTGTTGGTTCTACAACGAACCCCCGAACCTTGAGCCCATCGCTCAAGTACGTAAGGGCAAACATGTTCACCTCTTCGAGATATTCGAATTCGGGCTTCCATTGGGCATCTCCTTCCACAGTGTCGACCAAATACGAGTAAACGGGATACTCGGACAAATCAACTATTGATCGTTCTTCAATAATCATTGGAGCGTCTTGAGCTATGCCATTCAAAGAGCTTGAAATAATCAGAAGAACTGCTGCGATCAATCTGTAGGTCGTAGGGTGAATGTTGAAGATTCTAAAAGTAGCAGATTAACCTTTGAACCTTCGAATGTCAATAGAGTGAATAGAGCTTGCAATAAGACTCGATCCCGAGATTGAATAAAAAAAGCCCGAAGAATTGCTTCCTTCGGGCTCAGTACAGAAATTGATTAAGTTGTATCGGGAGAATTAGAAGATCTCTGAAAGTTTGTGTCGGATCTCTTTGGTCGCTTCTTCCAAGGTATTCCTGAATTCAGTGAATTTCTCCTCACCTCGGTCTTCTGCAATATCGCTGATTCGCGACATGAACTTCAATTCGATCTCTGCAATTTCTTGGGCCGACAATTGCTCGAATTGTTTGCTTTCTATAGTGCTATGCAATAGCTCTAGATAGCTGGTTTTCGACATTTTTTTAGTAGCTGCTGTAGACATAATGTAGTTTTTCGTGTTTTTGAGTTTCAGTTCATATATAACATATTGATTTTTAATTATTTATGCAAATGTTAGAGGGCCGTTTTCTTTCCATATTAAAGTTCATACTGCCTTTACGTCGCTTGAACCCTATTGACTACCTTTGAGGTAAATCGAATATTTCGCGTTATGATCACCATGCAATATGTCTTTGCCGTGCCCGCAAATCAGCGCGATGCTTTTGAAGAAGCCTGGTCTAGAGTGACGGAGATCTACCTTCACTATTCGAACAGTGGCGGAAGCCGTTTGTGGTTCGATCGGGAAAAAGGCCTGTACATTGCCTTGGCACTTTGGTCATCAAGAGAGGCCTACGACACCCGCGAGGATCATATTCCGGCCAACAATCCTGAGCTCGACAAGTGGGGGAAAGCTATGACCGACACGGGCTATACCTTGGTCGAAAAGCGCGAACTTGAAGATCGAACCAACCTATGGAAATGAACGACCGCGAACTCAAGGAGATTACGCTAAGGGTAGCAAAACTAGCCGAACAAGTCGGGCGATACATTGAGAACGAAAGAAATAACTTCAACGCTTTCCAGCACGTCGAGCGTAAGAGCTTCAATTCGCTGGTTAGTTATGTCGACAAAACCGCCGAAGAGCAGCTCGTAAACGGACTGTTGCAAATCGTGCCGCAGGCAGGATTCGTTACAGAAGAGGGCACGGCAGGCGAAGAAGGGCAAGACATTTTGTGGATCATCGACCCACTCGATGGAACCACCAATTACATTCACGGAATTCCGTGCTATGCGGTGAGCGTAGCCTTGACTTACAAGCACGAGCTCATGGTCGGTGTGGTCTATGAAATCACAAAGGCTGAGAATTTTTACGCTTGGAAAAGAGGAGGTGCCTATCTCAATAGCGACCGCATCCAAGTGAGTCCACAAACGGCTTTTGCCGCGAGTCTGTACGCTACTGGTTTTCCCTACTGCGATTTTGACTTCATGCGGGGGTACCTCGACCTTCTAGCGCATATGATGCAACACTCCCGCGGGGTTCGTCGTCTCGGATCGGCCGCTACTGATCTGGCCTACGTCGCGTGCGGACGTTTCGAAGGTTTCTATGAATACGGATTAAGTCCATGGGACGTTGCCGGAGGGGCTTTGCTCGTAAAAGAAGCAGGTGGTGTAGTTGCGGATTTCAACGGGGGTGAGGCCTTCATTTACGGTCGTGAGATCATTTCGGTGAATCGACATACCGCCGAAGAACTCACCAAGGCCATTCAAAAATACTTGTAATGCGCGTGGTCGCCCTAATCGGATTGGGAATGGATCCGCGAGCCGTGCGACGCATCAGTCCCCTGGTGCCCGTCGAGGTTCATCACCAGATCCCTCACCTACGTGGTGAAAGCATATCCGAATACGCTCATCGATGGGCGCACCACCTGCAGCTCGGACACGACGACCTGATCATGGGCATGAGCTTTGCCGGCCCCATAGCCATGGAAATGGCCAAGCTCTACAACCTACGTGGCTGCATCTTGATCTCGACCTTCACCACACCTCAAGAATTACCCGCCATTCACAGACGTGCCTTAAATTGGGGGCTACACAGGTGGATCCCCTATCGCCTAGGTTGGTGGCTGGGCAAGCGATGGGCTTGTCGAAATGCCATTCTGGGCAAGGGAAATAATGTGGCCATTGAAGCTATAGAACGACGTACGAACCCCGAGTTCTACCGATGGATCATAGACGCCTTAGGCAAGTGGCCCGGAACCGAGGCCTGTGGTGTTTTACTTCGCATTCACGGAACCGAGGACAAAATTCTACCGATTAACTCGGAAACACCCGGGGTAGAATTCATCGAGGGGAATCATTTTCTACTTACTACCGCAGCGGGCCGATTGGCAATAAGCGAAAAAGTAGATTCGTTCATACGAATACTGGCATCGTAATTGCTACTTCTTATCGTAAATCAACTCCTTCAGTCATGAAAAAGCTATTCGTATTGGTACTCGCGGCGCTGTTTTCTATTACTGCCTTCGCCGAAGGTGAAGTCAGCTCCAAGGTCGAGGAAGTCACCTTTTTTCTGAGCGGCGCACAAGTAAATCGCTCGGCCGATATCAACTATAATTCCGGGATTCAAGAGATCATTCTCCACGATCTCGAACCGGGTATCAATGCCGGAAGTATCGTGCTCACCGGAACCGGCGACTTTACACTGCTGAGCTATCGCTACGAAACGCGCACCAAACAACCGAAAAACGAAGAGCCTAACGATGCAACGGCACGTGCGCTCCAACGCAAAATAAAAGCGGCCGAAGACAGTTTAAGCGACATGCAATACTGGTCCAAGAACCTCGCCTTCCGTCTCGAAGTACTCAACAATGAAAAGCGCCTACTCTTAAACAATCCCATCAATCAGGGAACCGCCATCGCCGACTCGCTGCAATTGTTGCAAGATGCAGTCGCCTACCTCCGTCAACGCCTCAACGAAGTGAACGATGCTCTGGTCGATCACAGTCGCGAACAAGAGGGCTACAACGAAACACGCCAACACCTTCAGCAAAGGATCGCTGCCTTGCGGCAGGATTTTCAAGACCGGTATCCGGTCAAGAGTGCGTACTACGATTACCGACTCGTTTTGGCCGTGGAAGCAGACCGGGCAGGTTCTGGAAATATTGAATTTACCTACCTCGTAAACTCAGCCGGTTGGACACCAGAGATCGAATTCCGCTCGAATGGATATGGAGAACCCATGGAGATACAACAGAGAGCACAGGTATATCAAAACACGGGTAAAAATTGGGACAACGTCGACTTACTCGTTTCGACGAGCAATCCGACGAGTCATCGAAACAAGCCTTATCTGCAACCTTGGATCCTGAGCTTGGTCGAGCGTGCACAAACCAGAAATGCCGGTGTTCTTGAATCTGTACAAGTGTACAAAGCCGAAGCCGGGATCGATTCCGTTGAAGAAGCGCCCAAAGAACTAACCGTAGCGTCGTATGACGTAGCTCAAGTTACCCGGGTAGAGCAACTTGCCTTCAAGCTCTTTTCGTTCGATCGTAAATTCTCGATCAAAAGCGGATCGGCCTACCCCCTTCGTGTGAAACTCGAAAGGGCTGAGCTCGATTGTGACTATAGATTAGTAGCAGTACCTAAGCTCTATAATGCGGTTTTCGTACAAGCTCGATTTGCCGACTGGCAAGAGTATATGCTGCCCAACGCTAAAGCTAAACTATACTACCAAAACACGTTCTTAGGTCAATTGCAGATGAACAAGAACATGTTTGCCGATACCTTGGAGCTCAGCATGGGAATTGACGAAGGCCTCAGTGTAACGCGAGAGCTCGTTTTGACCAAGTCAAAAAACTCCATCATCGGTAAGCGAGTAAAACAAGAGCGCGTATACCGCTACATTGTCGAAAACTTCAAAAGCACTGCTGTCGAACTCTATATACAAGACCACATGCCCTTGTCGCTTCAAGACGGACTCGAGGTCGAGCGGTTAGAATGTCGAGACGGTAGTTATACCGAAACGGATGGAATGATCGAATGGAAGTTTGACTTGGGACCGAGAGCCAAAGAGGAGTTTGAGTGCGGTTTCGAGGTCAGTTATCCGAAGGATAAAGTGCTGCGAGGTCTTTGATCTCGTTGCTCTCCCATACGTATTGATCGCGCGGATCCATGACCAAGGTGATCATGGCCTTGGCCACTTCACGGGCATGGATTCCTCGATATTTCTTCCAAGAACCGAAGAGCAGCGGCCCAAAGAGCCGGATAAAGAACTTACCGATGCTTTCTCCTAGGCGTTTTTCACTCCGCTCGCCCAATAAAAAACTCGGTCTCAAAGCCCATTTGCGCCTTGGACCGTGCTTGAGCACGTCAAGCTCCATCTGCCCCTTCGTGCGCAAATAAAAGGGCTGCGCAGTGGCATTAGCGCCAATACTCGAAATCACGGCAAAGGCCTCTACCCCTTCTCGCCGTGCCTTACAGGCCGCCGAAACGGGAATACCGTAATCGATGGCCCTGTAGGTTTCCTCGTCAGGTGCCTTGGCATTGGTAGTTCCAATACAGCAGAAAACACCATCGGGTAAAAACGAGGTGTCGTGCTGCTGAATTTCATACAAATCGGCTACCACGACCTCGACCTTGTCGCTATCGAAATGAACCGGACGGCGCGACCAAACTTGAATTCGGCCTATGGCCGGATTTGCGACTAGTTCGTTCATTAAATGACGACCAACGAGCCCTGTGGCACCCAAAACACTGACTTGAACCATACTCTAATTACAAGCGAGCGGAGGTATTGTTTTCATTAAATTGGCCAAGAATATTCGTACCTTCGCGTCTTATGAAAATCGCGCCCTCCCATATAGATGGCCTGTTGGTCATTACCCCCCGAGTTTTCCGCGATGAACGCGGCTATTTCCTGGAAAGTTTTTCTGAAGAACGCTATAAAGAGGCCGGTATTGAAGGCCCTTTCGTGCAAGATAACCAAAGCCTCTCGCAAAGAGGGGTACTGCGCGGCCTGCATTTTCAAAAACCACCTCACGCTCAAGGAAAACTCGTTCGCGTGATCAAAGGTTCAGTACTCGACGTCGCGGTAGATATACGCAAAGGCTCTCCGACCTACGGCCAATACCACGCTGAGATCCTCGATGAAGAACTTCAAAATCAGTTTTGGATTCCACCTGGTTTTGCACATGGATTCCTCACCCTGGAAGACAATACCATCTTCTCCTACAAGTGCACGGACTATTACAACAAACAAAGTGAGGACGCTATCCGTTGGAGCGATCCAGATATTCACATCAACTGGGATATTGAGAATCCTGTTCTGAGTGAAAAAGACGAAATCGCCTCCTTTTTAAAAGACTTCGACAGCCCGTTCAGCATATGAAAAAGATCCTTCAAGCGACCGGAGTATTGTGTATTGCCTTTGTTTTGACTCAGCTGTTCATTTTTTCGAGCAGTGATATCGAAACGGACGATGGTACATTCAAAGAACACTTCAATCGGAACTACAACGTATATGCGCTGAGCCTACCCGAAGCGCCTATCTTTATGGGCGAGCGTGTACCGATCGAGGATCCCGACATCTACGAACGTCTCGATCGAGAATTATTGGTGAATACGTATTGGCAGTCGAATGGCCTTTTGTTGATCAAAAGAGCGAATAAGTACTTTCCGATCATCGAACCAATTCTCGCCGAAAAGGGCGTCCCGGATGACTTTAAATATTTGGCCGTAGCTGAAAGTGGATTACAAAATGTCGTTTCCCCCGCCGGAGCCACTGGTTTTTGGCAAATACTCGAAAGTACGGGTAAGGAACACGGACTGCTCATCAACGGGGAGGTCGACGAGCGTTACAACCTAGAGAAATCGACCCGCGTAGCCTGCGAGTATCTGCTCGAAGCAAAAGAGCGTTTTGGAACGTGGTCTTTGGCTGCTGCATCTTACAACATGGGGCAAAATGGCTTGGAGCGCCAGCTCGAACGTCAAAAGGTCGACTCGTATTGGAATTTACTTTTAAACCCCGAAGCGAGCCGATACGTGTTCCGCATCATGGCCATCAAGGAAGTACTTGAGAATGCCGAAGGCTATGGCTTTCACTACCGCGACAAAGACCTCTACGCCTATCCGGAAACCTATATCGTTGAAGTAGACACGGCTGTTGAGCACTGGGCCGACTTCGCTGCGCAAAAGGGCATATCGTACAAGACTTTTAAATATTTTAACCCGTGGCTCCGGGAGAGTTTTTTGCTTAATCGCGAAGGTTTGACCTACGCGATCGAATTGCCGGTCGACACGAGCCTATACTTCAGACAGGAGGAGTCGGAATGACGAATTACGACGAACAGCTCGAGGTGCTGGGCGCCCGCGTCCACAACCTCAAAAACATAGATATATCGATCCCGCGCGACCAACTCGTGGTGATCACCGGACTGAGTGGTAGCGGAAAAAGCTCCCTGGCCTTCGACACCATTTACGCCGAAGGACAGCGTCGTTATATCGAAACCTTCTCTGCCTATGCACGACAATTCCTGGGCGGATTAGAACGCCCCGATGTCGATAAAATAAATGGCTTGAGTCCGGTGATCAGCATCGAACAAAAGACCACGAGTAAAAATCCTCGCTCAACCGTCGGAACCATCACCGAGGTATACGACTTTTTACGTCTACTCTATGCCCGTGCTGCGGACGCATACAGTTACGTTTCCGGCGAAAAAATGGTCAGCTATACCGACGAGCAAATTCGCCAACTGATCAAAGAGGATTTCGACGGCGAACGAATACTACTGCTTTCACCAGTGATTCGCTCGCGGAAAGGACATTACCGCGATCTTTTTGAAACCATCTTGAAGCAGGGCTTCGTTAGAGCTCGAGTCGATGGTGAGATCGTTGAAGTAACGCGGGGTATGAAGCTCGATCGCTACAAAACGCACGACATCGAGATCGTGATCGATCGATTGAAGGTTGATGCCGATAGTGACCAGCGCCTCAAGCAGAGCATCGAAACGGCCATGACGCAGGGTAAGGGAATGCTCATGGTTCAACGGCACAACACGGACCAGATCCGCTATTTCTCGCGACAGTTGATGTGCCCGACCAGCGGCATCGCCTACGACCACCCGGAACCCAATACTTTCTCGTTCAACTCGCCCAAAGGTGCTTGCCCGAGCTGCAATGGTATCGGAAAAGTATCGGTGGTCGATCGCGATAAGATAGCTCCGAACCCAAAGAAATCGATCAAGAACGGAGGTATTGCCCCACTTGGCGAAATGAAGAACAACTGGATCTTTGGAGAGATCAAAATGATCGGTGAGCGATACGATTTCGACCTCAATTCTCCGGTGGTTGAAATTCCGGAAGATGGTTGGAACGCCATTTTACATGGCACCAAAGAAACCTTTGAAGTAAAAAGCAAAACTCTTGGAGTAACGAAGAACTACTCGATCAATTTCGACGGCCTCATTCCCTTTCTGGAGCAACAACACAACAACGCCAAGAGCAGAAGTCTCCGACGTTGGGCAGGCGACTACATGGTGAAGAAGAACTGTCCTGAATGTCGAGGGGCTCGACTTCGCAAGGAGAGCTTGCACTTCCGCATAGACCACCACAACATCTTCGAATTGGCCAATATGAGTATTGGTGATCTCGGCGTGTGGCTCAAAGGAGTCGAAGATCGCATTAGCGAACGCCAGCGCGTGATCGCCGTAGAAATACTGAAAGAGATTCGTTCTAGACTCGGGTTTTTAATCGATGTAGGACTGAATTACTTGAGTTTGAACCGCGGAAGTAAAAGCTTGTCGGGTGGTGAAGCTCAGCGAATTCGTTTGGCTACACAGATCGGATCACAATTGGTGGGCGTTCTGTACATCCTCGACGAGCCGAGTATTGGGCTGCATCAGCGCGATAATGCGAAGTTGATTAAATCGCTGAAGGATCTGCGCGACGTAGGTAACAGCATCATCGTGGCCGAACACGACCGCGACATGATCGAACACGCGGACCACGTGATCGATATTGGTCCGGGTGCAGGTGTACATGGAGGACACATCGTTGCCGAGGGCACTCCTTCTGAAGTACTGAAACTCCCCACGCTAACTGCAGAATACTTGAACGGCCAACGGCTAATCGCGCTTCCCGCCGAGAGGCGGAAAGGAAATGGCTCTTCGATTAAACTCTTTGGGGCTAAAGGAAACAACCTCAAGAACGTGGATATGGAACTGCCGATTGGCACATTGACCTGCGTGACCGGGGTAAGTGGTAGTGGGAAGTCTACCCTAGTGAACGAAACGCTGTACCGCATTCTGAGCGCGCATTACTACTACGCTGTGAGCAAGCCGATGAAGTACGAGCGCATTGAAGGGCTCGACCTCATAGATAAGGTGATCGACATAGACCAAAGTCCGATCGGGCGCACTCCGCGCTCGAATCCGGCCACCTACACGAATGTATGGGGCGATATTCGATCACTGTTCGCCAATTTGCCCGAGGCCAAGATCCGCGGATACAAGCCGGGGCGCTTCAGCTTTAATGTAAAGGGCGGCCGCTGCGAAACATGCCGGGGTGCCGGAGTTCAGGTGATCGAAATGAATTTCTTGCCCGATGTGCAAGTCCCCTGCCCTACGTGCAACGGCAAGCGATTCAATCGCGAGACACTTGAAGTTCGATACAAGGGAAAAAGCATTGCCGAGGTGCTCGACATGACCGTGGAAGACGGGAGCGAGTTCTTCAAGAATATTCCGAAGATATACAACAAGATCAAGACCCTGAACGATGTGGGGTTAGGTTACGTTAAACTCGGACAGCAAAGCACGACCTTGAGCGGTGGTGAGGCACAGCGCGTGAAGCTCGCGACCGAATTGAGTAAGCGCGATACGGGACAAACGTTGTATATCCTTGACGAACCGACGACCGGATTGCATTTCGAAGATATTCGCGTACTGCTCGAGGTATTGCAGCGTTTGGTGAATAGAGGCAACACGGTTTTGGTGATCGAGCATAACCTCAATGTTATCAAGGTCGCCGATCACCTCATAGACCTAGGACCCGAAGGTGGCGCCGAAGGTGGAAATATCCTAGGCGTAGGAACTCCGGAAGAGATCGCCGAAATGGAGCACAGCTATACGGGGCAATTCCTTAAAAAGGAGCTCGAATGGACCCGTGCCGCGGCCGAAAAAACGAACAGCTATGAGCCAACGACTTAAGAACACCCTACAGCGCGACTGGAATGAGATCAAGGCCAACGACAGTTGGGCCATTTTCAAGATCATGGCCGAATTCGTTGAGGGCTTTGAAAAGCTTTCAAAGATCGGTCCTTGCGTGAGCATCTTCGGATCGGCTCGCACTCAGCCCGAAGATCGCTACTACCAACTCGCCGAGGACATCGCTTTTAGGCTTTGTCAGCGCGGGTATGGAATCATTAGCGGCGGTGGACCAGGTATCATGGAGGCGGCAAATAAGGGTGCTAACAGAGCCGGAGGAAATTCGGTCGGACTCAACATCGAACTGCCTCATGAGCAGGGGTCGAACCCCTACATCGATCAGGACAAACTCATTGAATTCGACTACTTCTTCGTCCGTAAAGTGATGTTCGTGAAGTACTCACAGGCCTTTATTGCCATGCCGGGTGGATTCGGAACACTCGACGAATTCTTTGAGTCGCTAACCTTGATCCAAACCAATAAAATAGAGCGTTTTCCGATCATACTTTATGGTAAGGAGTTCTGGGGCCCCCTACTCGATTGGATCAAGCAAACCGTACAAGACGGTTTTGGCAATATCAGCGAAGGCGACCTGGACCTCATTGCGATTTGCGACGACCCGGAAAGCGTGGTGAAAGCCGTCGACGATTTTTACATGAAGTACCTCCTACGTCCGAACTTCTGATGGTTTCGCGCGTCTTCATGGTGCGCCCGGCCGCTTTCGGCCCCAACTCGCAGACAGCGGACAGTAACGCCTTTCAGAGCCGCGAAGTTCCCCCTCACAATTTGCACGAGTTGGCTCGTATGGAGTTTGGCCGCTTGACCGAAAACCTTCGAGCTAAAGGAGTACTCGTTGAGGTCTTTGATGAACCGAAAGAATCCGCCAACTCGGATGCCGTATTCCCCAATAACTGGGTGAGCTTTCACCCTGAAGTTGATCGCGTATTCCTCTATCCTATGTTGGCGCCTAAACGGCGCGATGAACGACGCCCAGATTGGGTTCATTCGCTTACCAAGCGTTGGGCACGAGTAAAAATCACTGATTTGACCGATGAAGAGCTCAGCGGCCGATATTTAGAAGGAACAGGGGCACTGGTATTCGATCCTGTTGACGGCAGTGCCTATATGGCCCGATCACCTAGATCTAATGACTTTTTAGCACAGCGAGTAGTTGATTTACTGAATGTTGATCTCCGCATTTTTAATGCGGCAGATGACCAAGGTCGCGAGATCTACCACACCAATGTCATTATGGGCATTGGCCGACAAATGGCCTTGGGATGCTGGTCTTCAATTTTGAATAATAAGGAGAGGGAGGTAATTATTACGAGTCTGACCGCGAACCAACGCCCAATTCTTCATCTCACCCAAGATCAGATGAATGCTTTTGCAGGCAATTGGATAGAGCTTGAAGGCTCAAATGGCCCCTTGTTCACGGCAAGTCGTACGGCCTGGAACACCTTGTCTAGCGAGCAACAGCGCGTGATTGAGGGCCTTTACACTCCTGTTATAACGGGGATTCCGAACATTGAGCATTTCGGGGGTGGATCGGTACGGTGCATGATATGCACTGTGGATCGGCGGTGATTTTTTTCTAAAATCACAATTCCGAATAAAGATAAAAAATCACACCTCAAAGCTGAAAGAGCCGAGAGTGCCCCTTTTTGCATAAATCACGACTCCAATTTATGCATCGATTTCAACAAAAATCACATTTCCGGTTTTTTACCTTGCTCAAGCGTACGTCATTCGTGCAATTGAATACCCTATATTGTTCTCAGTTCATTGCGAACACCCAAACTCAATCACATGTCAAAAAAGACGAGCGAACATCTGCACGCGCTGATTCATAGCTTGACCCCGCACGAGAAGCGGTATTTCAAGATTTATGCTACACGTCATGTGATGGAGAAGAACAACGTACACATCGTCGTATTCGATGCCGTGGATCAACAGGAAAAGTACGATGAGCCGGCTATCCTGAAACAGTTCAAAGGAGAGAAATTCATCAAACGGTTCGCGGTGACCAAATCACGACTCTATGAGCTCATCCTTAAAAGCCTTCACGCTTATCACGCTTCCAGCTCGGTAGACGCAGAACTTAAAAAGATGCTCCACATGGCGGAGATCCTTTATAAGAAGACCCTTTACCGCCAGTGTGATAAGCTGCTAAAAAAAGCCAAGAAGCTCGCACTTGTCCACGATAAGCACACTACCCTTCTCGAGATTCGCTTGTGGGAGAAGCGCATACTCGAAAAGGACAACTACTCGGGGCAGGACGACCAGGCCATCAAAGACATTCTCGAAGAGGATCTACATACCATCGAACTGATCAAGAATTACTACACTTTCTGGAACTTGAAATCGCGTTTCTTTTTGCCACTTTACAAGGGCGGTAAGGTGCGTAACCTCGAGGAGAAAGAGAAATTCAACAAGATCCTCAAAGATCCGCATCTACAGGACGAGGATATGGCACTCACAGTTGAGGCTAAATACTTGTATCACCACATCTATTCCGCGCACAATTTCTCTACCGGAGATTACGAGAAGAGCTATCAACACATGATCTTGAATCTTCGATTGATCGAAGACAACTTCATTCTTTTCAAAGAAGAGCCGAATACCTATTTCAGCATTCTTTCGAACGTAATCTACATCGGTAATCTGTTAAAGAAGCATCAGGAGATCCTCGATCATTTCGAGAAATTGAACAAGTTTGTTGAACGGCTCGATCAAAAAGACAACGTAGATCTACAAATGCGTGTCTTCAGTATCCTTAAATCACTGGAGTTGACCATTCACGGACAAAAAGGAGAATACAACAGAGCTTTGGAAATACTTCCGGAGGTTGAAGGGGGATTAAAGAAATTCGACACCAAGCTCAGTCCGCTCCGCAAGGCCGATTTCCTTTTCAATATCGCTACGGTGTACTTTGGCCTCGAACAGTACTCCGACAGCCTCAAGAACGTTAATAAGATCCTCAATGAAACGCGGATCGATGAGAATGAGGATTTATTCAGCTTCTCCAAATTCATGAGTCTAGTGCTACACTATGAGCTGGGGCATCTTGAATTGGTAGTTTACCAAAGCGAAAGCACCTACCGATACCTCAAGAAGAGAAATCGAGTCTTCAAGACCGAACAAGCCTTGATTCGATTCTTCAAAAGGCTCCATCAGTACGACCCGAATGCAGTGGAGCCATTCAGAGAATTAAAAGAAGAGCTCTGTAAGCTTATCGAAGAGCCATTGGAGAAAGCTCCTTTCGAATATTTCGATTTTATCTCTTGGTGTGATAGCAAGATTCTGAATCGCCCCTTCGGAGATTTGGTCCGTGAAAAGCACGGAGTAACGTTGAGTCGGGACCAAGGCGCATA
Organism: Flavobacteriales bacterium; assembly: GCA_021296215.1. NCBI lineage: Bacteria > Pseudomonadati > Bacteroidota > Flavobacteriia > Flavobacteriales > Flavobacteriales bacterium. The sequence continues at coordinate 6,941 of JAGWBA010000005.1, read as the reverse complement.
AAAAAGAAAACCCTTTTCGAAATCATTGCGATTCGTCAAAGGGCTTTCCCCACCTAAAAACAACTTTTAATTTCTTTTCAAGGTCTATGCCACTTCACTAAAGTACGTTTTTTACTGTATTCCAACAAGTTGGAAACGGTGCCTAAGTGTATTTATTCTCGCAATGAGAAATACGGGTCGTGATTTAGAAACATTACCGAGCTCGCTGAGCGCGTTCCCAGAGGCTCGATTGGTTTCCTTTAAGAAAGCGGAACAGTCCCATCACCACGGCATAGTTCATCACAAAGAAGTAATATGGCACCCAGAAGATCTTGATCTCGGTCTTACGATCGTTCAATATACGTCCGATCGCGATCGCGATATACACCCCAACCATGGCCCAAAAAAAGAAACTAAATCCCGGTGTTCCAGAGAAATAAAGAAAACTCGCCAGGGGTACCAGCAGGAAAAAGCTCACCGGCCCAATGCTCCATCGCATCACTCGGTGCGAAACATACTGAAACCACAGTTTAAAATCGAAGAAGGGGTTTCCCGCTCGCTTCAACCGAAATACGCTCTGCCAACCACCCGCCGCGATTCGGATCTTCCGCTTGAGCTCCTCCTCTACGTTTGCAGAGGCCCATTCCGCCGCACGTGCTTCGGGCTCGTAAACCACGCGATAGCCTTTTTCACATACCCGCATACTCTGCATAAAATCATCCAGGATCGTGTCTTGCGGTAGCTCTTCGTAGAGCGCCCTGCGATAGCTCATTAGCTCCCCGGCCGCTCCAACTACGGTATAAAAACGACTATCCCACTTCTTAAGGGTCGACTCGTACTTCCAATAAATGCCCTCACCGGCCCCACTGGCGCTTTCGGCCTCGTTTTGCTTAATGATCTTAACGCCGGCAACACCTCCGATCTTGGGGCTCTTGTAGTGACGTGCGATCTTTTTCACCGCTTCGGCATTGAGCTCTGTATTGGCATCGCAAAAGATCAGAATTTCCGCTGTTGTAGCGCCTACGGCGCGATTCATAGCTGCCGCTTTACCACGTCGCGCGTCTTCGTGCATAGCTGCAGCCTTACCCTCGTATCGCTTAACAATGGCCGGGGTTTCATCGGAACTTCCGTCCGAAATGAAAATGTACTCGATCTTATCACCGGGGTAGTCCAAGGCCAAAGAGTTCTCGATTTTCTCTTCAATGTATCCCGCCTCATTAAAACACGGCACAATAAGGGCTACCGGAGGCCACTCTTCGGGATCGTTGAGATCGTCCTTTTGCTTGAACCCCAGCCTGATGAGTACGCCCAACAACAAAGCATATCCCACATACGAGTAGAATACTAAAAACAGCAATATCCAAAAAAGGGTGACCCACATATTCATCGCAATTCATTGTAAATTTCGAGGACCGAACGAGCCGTATTGCGCCAAAAAAACTCCTTGGCTCTATCGATTCCCCTCGCAACCAAATCGGCACGTAGGGCCCCATCATTCAACAACCTCATTAACCCTTCCGCTATCTCCCCTTGGTTCGATGGATCAACCAGCAGCGCTGCCTCTCCCGCCACTTCGGGCATACTGGCGGCCTTGGAAGTCAGCACCGGCGTTTCACAGGCCATTCCTTCGAGGATCGGAATTCCGAAACTCTCGCGAAGACTCGGATACAGCAACACTTCAGCCATGGTCAAAATCGCCGGCATATCGGTGTTCAGGATATATCCCGGAAAAACGAAACTACTCATGAGGTCCGAGGCACCCGATTCATTGAGCAGCGATCTCACCAGCTCAGGCGCGTAATCACCTATTACCAAGGGCAAGGCATCTTCCGTTTGTCGACAGTAATCGATATAGGCCCTCAGCGTGCGTGGCGTATTCTTTTTAGGGTCGGTATTGCCGAAGAAGAACAAGTATTGCTCGGGCAAACCATATTTTCCGCGCACTCTTGCTTGCTCATCCGGATCGCGTACCGGCATAAAGTGCTCACCGACCCCGTTGTACACCGCCACGAGCTTATCGTCAGGCAACCTCAGCCGCTCCCCAATTCGATGCTTTTCGAAATTGCTAACGGTTATGACCTTTGCTGCCTTCGGCAGGATAGACGGCACCACCCATCTGCGATATACGTTGCCAAGCTTTTGGTACCAGGTGAATCCCTTGGTGAGCAGATTGTTCTTTTCGAGGTAGATGATATCGTGTAGAGTTACGACCAGTGGCACTTTACAGCGCACCGGAGCCGTGTTAGAGGTACAGTACAATACATCGAGCTGTAACTCAGCGGCTCTTTTGGGTAGCTTTATCTGTTCCCACACGGGGTATGAACCCGTGAGTTCAACAAGGTGAAAATTATCTTTGGGCTCCCAACAGCGATCCGCGTCGGGCTTCACGAAAATGTAGTATTCGTTCTCTTTATCGATTACCTGCAACTGGCGGATCATCTCAAGCGCCACCATGTCCATCCCGTGTTTCTTGGGTCTAAAAATGCGCTGTGCTTCGATACCGATTCTCATGACGAGGATGAATCTTCGCCGTGTGGCGTGTGAATGAATCTTTTATTGGCTCCGCGGATCTTGAGCAGCGAAAGTAGCACATTCAGTATGCCCACGGGAAGGTATATTAGTGCCCTGAGGGTTTTGGCATTGTAGAATTCTCCGGGAATCGAAAACAAGAACGAAATCACCAGAATACCCGGGAGCCATATCCACCATTCAGATCCGGGCGGGATTTCAAAGAAATAGGCCAAAACGCCGAACAGGCCAACGAATCCGATCAGCAAGGCACGTGGAACCAAGGCCATCTGAATGGCTTTATCGAAGAAATCGAGGTTCCCTTTCGTAAACAAGTGCAGCACCGCCGACCCAAAATAGCGTCGAAAGTAAATGAATTGAGCAGAAAGCCAATGTCGGTGCTGGTTTTGAAAGCTCTTGGCCCGACTCACCTTTTCGTCGTATACGTAGGCATCGATGGCGTAGGAGATCTGAATTCGGTCGCGCAGCATTTCGAGTTCCAGTTCTTTATCGAATCCACCAATAACCTTGATTCGGCCAATGATCTCTTTGAAAAAGGCATAGTCAAACGCCATGCCCGATCCGATCAGCACCGAGCTCAACCCAAAAACGCGATGGCCCTTACGGAAAACGCTGTTGTTCACTTCTTCTGAAATAGCATCGAGCTGCGCCATGGGAGTGCCGGTATTCTTAGCGACCCGATGCCCTTGAACCACCTGAAAGCCGCGATCGAAATGCGGTTCCATGCGGAGTAAAAAGTCTTCGGCCATGATGTTGTCGGTGTCGAGAACAACGGCTACATCGCAGTCATCGCCCAGTTCAGCCATAGCTTTATTCAGAGCCTTGGACTTGGTACTCACATCAAAGGAGACCTCGACGACCTTTACATGGAGTTCGCGCAGGCGTTCGAGGGTTTCGGGTTGGAAGCTATCGGCGATCACCACCACGTCGAACATCTCGCGGGACGCATCCTGCCGCAAGGCAGCCTCCGCTACAGAAACGATGACGGCGTCTTCTTTATAACCGGGAATGAGGACGGCGTATTTGCGTGACAGTTTTTCAGCGACCTTGCGATCGCGCAGTGGGAAAAGGGCGCCCCACGAAAAGAAATGGAAATACAATACACTGAGGGCCAAGTAGATGAACAGCGCAGTAAGTATAAAATAAACGATGATCATGCTCTATGGCTTAAATTCCAAACGATGGCGCGCCAAGTGGCTACTATGTGCTGCAACTTGCCCGATACCGTGAATTTCAGCAAATTCTTTGGAACGACCACAAAATAAAAGTACGCTCCGGACATGATTTTCATCAAGCCGCGTTGGTTTCGGCGAGCCCACAAGCGGCGGTTCCGCGTGAGGTAATACGTTTTGAGCGGACTGGCCATTCCCGTGCTCAGCGACTCCTTGTGAAAAATGGCCACACGACCATCGACAAACAGTTGGTATCCGGCGCATTTCATCCGCTCGCACCAATCGTGCTCCTCATAATACAAAAAGTAATCGTCGTTCATCCGCCCCACCTCGTCGACCACCGATTGGCGGATCATCATAGCGGCTCCATGCAAGAACTCGGTCTTGCGAACCACCTGAAACTCGGCGCGGTCCCTTTCCTTAAATCCGATCGATTCGTTTCCGATCTTCATCGGGTGCATCGCCGTTGCGCCCGCGTACTGCAATGTATCGGGAGTATGGTGGTACAGAATACGTGGGCTCACTCCCGCCCAATCGGGATTTTCCTCTAAATCGCGGACAAGTCGGTCGATCAACCCGTCGGTGACTTCTGTATCGTAGTTGACGAAAAAAAGATAGTCGGCTTTTGATTGCCTAACGGCAAGATGGTTACCTCCGGCGAAGCCTAGATTTTCATCGGTCCGCAGATACATCACTTCGGAATACTCGTCCTTTAAGTCCGAAGGTTCCGGATCAGAGCCATTATCGACCACCCAGACTTCCATATTCGCTTACGGATGTCGTCGCAAACTGTTCAGAAGCTCTTTTGTAGCTTGGGTTTGGTTGAAATTAACCGTTATAATAGCGACCTTAGGCGGTGTAGTGGGCAAAACTGCTTTACTTTTCGTCAAGTTTACTAATTTTTGAGCATGGCGAAGATTTTTCGAACGATCATTTTGACTTTGATCATTGCTCCAGTAGGGCTTATGGCTCAAGGTCGTCAGAGTCTACCCTGCCCGGTGGCCGAAGACACGGTACTTTCGCGTATCGAGGGTGAGGATATCACGGGCTGGACCTACGGTGAGGACCCTCGGTGGTATAGTATGGCAGGAGCGCTTCCGCTGCGTGCCACGAGCTTCGAATGGGGGAAGAAGAAGGAAGACCTCACGCATGCTCTGGGCGAGGACAACATTTCGTTTATCGAGATCTTCCGCATTTACTATGGGACCAAGCCGTACTTGGTCGTTGTTAAAGCCACCGAAGACGATTCTTATGCTTACCCTCAAAGGCAGCGCGGGTGGGAAGTTAAACCAAAGCTCAACTATTTCGTCATGGAAGAGCGCGAAGTCGACAAGATCCACGCTCAAGACAGTATTGGCACCTTCGTTTATTCACTTCATTTGGTCGATCACGGATTCGTACAAAACGTGAAGCTGAAAAAACGCGACCAATGGGTTCAAGAAATCCTTAAAAAAGCCGTTCCTCACGAAAACTACCCATGGGAACTTCAATTCCACGTTTCACTTTTCGGCGAACAAAATGTCGCTCGTTTTCAGTTGTACGCGATGCATCGCGTTTTCAAGGATATCGACGGAGTTCGCAATGTTCAGCAGATTCGCGGTGAGCGCATATATGGTAAGGCGGAGCTGATGGATTACTTCTATTTCGAGATTCCCTTTTCGCAGTTGTTTCAATACCTGCGTACAATGAGTGATTCATGAGTCGATCGGCTACTTCGATCATAGGTTTAATCTTTGGTCTTGGCTTGTGGGCCCGTTAGCAGCTAAGTTCCCTTCATGGAGTCCTTATGTTGCTTTCATGAATAATCCCATATTTTATGTCGACCCTGACGGGAGAGAAGTAGTTCCTACTAATAAATTAAAAGCAAATTCTTCAGTGAATTCTTTTTCCCAGTTAGCAAGTTCAAACAGTGTTTGGAAAAATGTTATGAAAAGCTTTTATGCGAATCAGAATAACGTTTACGTTCATTTAGGGCAATTAAAAAATAGTAGTGGTTCACCTTCGGGCTTTACAAATGTGGCAAGAACTGAATCGCATTTGTCTTCAAGTAATCCTGTATCACAGTACGGGATGCATAGAATTGTAATAAATTCAGATATCTTAAACTCTTCAGGTGATATTGGTATAGATCAGACTTTTTTGTTAATGGCATTGGTGCATGAAGGTGACCATGCCAGAATGTTTGAAAGATATAAACAGACCAACGGAACTTTTACGGGTTACCCCGGGCATAAAGATTTTATTCTAGATAGATCGGGAGGAGAAGGACACCATAGTCAAATGGGATCGTATAATAGGACCATGCTAGTGGATGCAATGATGGAGTTTGATAATCAAATTATTCAAAGCGGAGGCACTGTCCCTGATTATCATACTGATGTTTGGTATCAAGCTATGTCATGGTATGGCTTAAGGCGAACTCAAGCATGGGAAGACTTTAAAACAAACAACCCTGAGCAAGCTTCACAGTATAGTAACTTGATTATCGAACAAATCGAAAGAAATAGAAATTGCATTGAATGGCATTGAAGGCGGGAACTAAAATTTTTGTAGTGGCACTGCTTTTAATGGGCCTGACTTTTTCATGTGATGATAATGCTCAAAGAAAATCCACTACAAAAAAAGGCGATGCGAGGGAACAACCTTTAGTGGGTGATTCTGTTCCAAATAATAAAGGTATAGAGAACCAAGTGGAAGTTACGGATACGTTTAATAAACGTGAAGACTCGGTTGTTTTTCAAACCTCATATGACTATGAAAGTGAAACGTACATTTACTATCAAAGCTTTGTTGGTCAATATTATGATGCGTCAACTTTTAATCTTTATTACCCTAAAAAGATACAACCTTTAGACTCATTAATTCAATTAGGTAAGGAATCCAAAGCCACTCATTGAGTGGCTTTTTTGTTACATAATACCCTGTAGTTTGGTTTGCTTAATGAAAGCGTTCAAGAGGGCGAATACATGATTTTTATTTTCAGGGGAAAGCGTTTGAATCTCCTTTAGTCTTTTGAGGGTGTCTTTATCTACTTGCTCATACTCTCCGTCCTTAACCAAGTAATCAAGCGTAACTCCGAGAGCTTCGGCAATCTTTGCAGCAACTTCAATCGAGGGCGTGTTTTCTCCTCTTTCATACTTCCCGATAATATCTCCAGACGTTCCAACCAACTTTCCTAAGTCAGCTTGTCTTATTTTTTTCTGTTTACGCGCGAAGCTCAGTCTGTCTGAAAAAGCCATATATAACTCGTTTTTATGAGGG
>JAGWBA010000004.1 GCA_021296215.1 Flavobacteriales bacterium | reverse complement strand
TAATGTCCGCAGGGATTTATGTGACTATTTTGAAGATAGATTTTTAACCAATGACACACTTTAGTGAACACTCCCATCTTCTTTTGCTCCTCCGTCATCGCTTCAACTCCATGTCCAGGAAAACTTAAATCCTCTCCCGAATCTAAAAATTCCTTTCGCCATCTGCTGATCACACCTACGTGTATTCCAAGCTCTTCGGATAACTCCTTCACTGTAATTCCTCCAAGACTTCTTTGGACAACTTCAAGTTTGAATTGTTTGTCAAATTTCCTTCGATGTACCATATGCATAACAAAATAAACATTTGTGAACTTTCACTAATCTGACTGTCCGCTTTGATGAGTAGGTCCATAAGCTTACATTGCCAACTAAGAACTCAACACTAAGAACTCTTATGAGATTTCCCCTCATCGCCTTCTTAACCGTCCTCTCCCTAATATCGTCGGCTCAAACGAAAATAGAATTCCGTGAGCCCATAGATTCAAATTCTGTTATAATACTGACCGACGAAATTGAGATTACGGCCGTGGAGCCCGGCTACCAGCTCTGGTTACCGGAGGGGGAAGAGCCCATAATTGGGATGATCGTGTTTACTCGACCGCGCGGCGAGAACGAGCCAATAGATTTCTTCGTGAATTACGCCACTGAACATCAATTGGCGGTGTTGTACGCGAATACTGAGAATCGACTCGAGTTCTTCTTCCAGGATTCGTCGATGACTAAGATACTGGGGTACATTGATAAGGTATGCCGCGATTATTCTATTCCGACCGATAAACTCATGTATTGTGGAATGTCACTCGAGGGAACCCGGGCGTTGAAGCTCGTGGAGTATGCGTCTCGCGAAACGAGCGAGGTGCAAATCCGGCCGCAGGCCGTAGCCATTTGCGACGCGCCGCTGGATATGGTCCGTTTTTACAGGGAGGCGACCACGGCACGCGACCGAAAGATCCGGGATGTCGCCGCTAAGGAAGGCAAGTGGGTTTCGGCGCATTTGGAGAAGTACCTCGGCGATCCGATTGAGGACCGTCAAAATTACATCGACTACTCACCGTATTGCTTCGCCGCCTATGGAGGGACTCATTTGAAGTGTTATGTCGATGTTGCACTGCGAGCGTATACGGAACCCGATGTGCTGTGGTGGATGGAAACACGCGGGAAGGATTATTACGGCATGAACGCCATAGATATGGCCGGGATCGTGAGTGAATTGCGCTATTTAGGCAATGAGCGAGCCGAGCTGATTCTGACTCAGGACAAGGGATATTATCCCGACGGTACTCGTCATCCGCATAGTTGGAGCATTGTTGATGAGCGAGAATTGATCGATTGGTTTTTATACCTTTCTGATTAATTCTCAAATTTAATGAGACGGTTCGCGGCATTGTTCATACTACTTTGGAACGTTGTGCCGCTCAAGGCTCAAGACCAGAAAATTTTCCGAGATACACTTGACGGAGCTTTTGACGTGAGTCATTTCTTATTCGACCTACACGGATTTTTACCGATCATTAGTCCGATTACCGAGCCTGCCGTAGGGTATGGAGGTTCCTTAATGAATGCCGTTTTCATTCCCAAAGAGCAGGTCGAAGGGGAACGAAAATTCAAGATGCCGGATGTCGCTTTATTCGAGGGAGGATTAACAGAAAACGGGTCTTGGTATGCCGGAGGGGGCTACATGGGCTTTTGGAATAACGACCGTTTGCGCTATAGAGGATTTGCGGGGTTTGGGTCCATTAACCTAACCTACTACGGCTTTTCCGACCTGCTCGATAGAGATTTCGCTATCGAATATAATTTGCAGAGCACTTTTATACATCAAGAGGCCAATTGGCGTATTGGCCAGACCGATCTGTTTGTCGGAGGTAGTTATCGATATCTAGAGACCACGGTCAGTTCTCAGCGCGACCCGGATGGGTTGGTTCCGGCCGTTGACCGCGAAATCACGACAAGCAGACTGGGGGTTCAGGTTCAATTCGACCACAGGGATGACGTTTTTTCACCGACGGGCGGTTACATTTCGAGTGTTTCGATCAATTATGCACCGGAGCGGCTGGGGAGCTCTAGGAATTTTGGTCAGGTACAATGGTATTTGCATTACTACCAACCTATTGGTTCAAAATGGATTATGGGCTTTCGAACACAGGCCAATTAGGCCTTGGATCACCCCCCATTTTACGCTTTACCTTTCATTGAACTTCGCGGTGTCCCAAGCCAAAGGTATCAAGGGAGTAAAATCGGAGTACTTGAAACGGAACAACAGTACCGTATTACGCGCAGGTGGGCGTTGTTGGGCTTCGCCGGATATGGCTGGACTTCGAACGAGGAAGAGTCGGCCTTACCCAATTATACCGCGTGGAACGCCGGTGGAGGATTCCGTTACTTGCTCGCACGCGTATTTGGGCTACAAGCGGGAATCGATGTGGCCAGAGGGCCTGAGCAGCGGGCCATTTACGTGGTTGTTGGCTCTTCATGGGGAAGGTGATCAATTAAAGAGATAATAGAAAATCTTTAAAAAGGCCATGCTGCCGATCTTGCTCAGTACGGTATGGATCGGCATTTCAGAGTTCGTGCGCAATGAATTCTTGCTCAAGTATTATTGGACCCGCCACTACGAAGGTTTCGGACTCGTGTTTCCGGCCGAGCCAATTAATGGCGCTCTTTGGGGGGGTATGGTCACTGTGCTTCGCCATTGGAAATTTTTACCTCTTGCGGCGGTTCTCTTATTGGTCTACTTGTATTTTGGCCTGGTGGTTCGGCTTTTTTTGATGTGGCTGGTCACGGGAAATATGGCCGTTCTTCCATTTGGCATTCTTTGGTTCGCAATTCCTCTTTCTATTTTGGAAGTGGTGGTAGCAGCGGCTATTATAAAACAGGTCACTAAGTAAGAATAGGCTCGTATTTAAAGACATTAACACTTGAGTTAATGTCCTGTTAAGGTGCTCTTTTTCAGGAACCTGAGTTTGCGGTGATCGTTATACGGCCATTACTAAGCAATACGCATAACATGAAAAGAGCTACTATTCTAATCTTGTCGATCAACCTGTTTTTCGCTGTGTCCGCCACGACACATAACGACTCTACCACCGCCTACCTGGGTGTTTGGTATAAACATGTTTCCGGAGAAAAAGCGGAATTCATGAATATTCCCGAAGCCAATACCTATGGTATCCTGGTAGAAGGTGTTACTCCGGGATCACCGGCAGACCTGGCCGGACTAAAATTCATGGATTACATCTACGAAATGAATAGCATTCGGGTGAGCGAAGACGCCAATTGGCACGATTTATTAGATGAACTTTCGCCTGGTCAAAAAGTGATTTTGCAGGTCATCAGACAACGAGAGCCTTTGAGCTTAAGCACCTCCCTAACGAGTAGGGCAGAGTTGATCCGTGAAGATTACGATCGTGGTGCTTTTTTGGGGGTTCAGACCACGCACAATGGACAAAAGGCACCTGAGCAGGGTGCATTGGTGGACGTCATAAATGGAACCACAGCTCAATCGATCGGTCTAATAGATGGAGATGTAATAACCGCGATCAATGGTTACTCGCTGTACGACTGGCACGACCTGGGAATTGTAATGGATAATTTAGAACCCGGCTCTGAATTGTGTGTGACCTACCTGAGAAAAGACACAGAAAACACTTCTTGCGGCACTGCAGTAACTCGAGATGAAGAACCCATCGAGAATGGAATAGAATTACCTTTAGCCAACGTCAACGCTAACACTGAACCCTTCTTCTTACGCCCAAGCATACCGACCCCGGTCGAAGGGCGTGAGATACAAACCGAAGAAGGTTATCTCAAGCTCTTTGAAGATGAAGTGAGTTCCATCATCGTGTACGATATGAACGATGATGAGATCGATATGATGGAAGAAGAGTATAGCATGGACATGCCACCCCAAGGGGTGCCTTATCGAGCTTTGAATCTTTACCCAAACCCCAATGATGGTCGGTTCACGTTTTTCATCGACCTTGAGCAGCGAGCCAATGCCGATTTGCGAATCGCGGACGCCCAAGGGCGCACGGTGTATGTAGAGTCGATCCCCAATGCTGAAGGACGCATAGAACGCCGACTCGATATCAGTGGCCGAGCGAAGGGCGTTTACTTCTTGATCGTTCTACAGAACAACAAGAGCATCACCAAGCGGGTGATCGTCGATTAATAAAGAACCAGTTTCCAAATCAATGCACTTAGGCCAATAAAGCCTATCAGGGCCTGTGCAAAAGCTTTTCCAAAGCTCAAGCCTTGTGCTTGTTGATATCGCCCGATCAGGTATGCGGCGAATAAGTCTATACCTAGAATCAATAGGACCTTGAACAGGTTAAATTCCATCAGCAGTGACAGATCTCAAAGGCCGCTTTATCCATAGCCTCGCGGTGATCGGGGTGAGCAATATCGCGCAGTGCTTTAGTGCGTTGCTTAATGGTTTTGCCGTATAAGTCTGCCACACCGTATTCGGTGATCACGTAATGCACATGGGCTCGAGTAGTGACGACCCCGGCTCCTTGTTTCAAGAATCCGGTGATGCGGCTATCTCCTCTTCGCGTAGTACTCGGCAGCGCAATGATGGGCTTACCACCTTCACTCAAGCTAGCGCCTCGAATGAAGTCCATTTGCCTCCAACCCCTGAATACAATCGAGTGCCGATGGAATCAGCACATACCTGCCCCGTAAGATCCACCTCTATGGCACTGTTGATCGAAACGGCTTTGGGGTTTCGACGAATCACGGCCACGTCGTTGACCCAAGCGATATCGCGCATTTCAACCATTGGGTTGTCATCGATAAAATCGTACAGTCTCTTAGATCCCATGACGAATCCGCTTACGATCTTACCCTTGCGGAAACGTTTGTTGCGACCTGTGATGACTCCACTTTCTACAAGCGGAATAACTCCGTCGCTGAACATCTCCGTGTGGATTCCGAGGTCCTTGTGATTTCCGAGTTGGGCCAGAGCGGCATTTGGAATGGCACCGATACCCGTCTGAAGAGTTGAGCCATCCTCAATAAGTCCGGCAATATGTCTTCCGATCTCCATTTCAACATCGGTGGGAGCTACCGGATCGTGTGCGATAAGCTCTTCGCTTTGCTCCGTCACGGCATCGAATTCCGAAATATGGCGAATTCCGTCCCCGCCTGTGCGCGGCATAAACGGGTTGATTTGTGCGACCACGTATTTGGCTTTTTCCATGGCCGCCAACGAGGCGTCTACGGAGGTACCGGGGGAGCAGAAACCGTGTCTATCAGGAGGTGAAACGGTCATCAATGCTACATTGATCGGTAGAATACCCCGGCGAAATAGATTGGGAACTTCGCTCAGGAAAACCGGAGTGTATGAGGCGTTACCGATATCCAAGGCCTTGCGGACATTAGCTCCAATGAATAGGGCGTTTACGTGGAATGAATCCTTTACTTCGGGTGCAGAATACGGTGCATCACCCTCGGTATGAAGTTGCACGATCTCAACGTTGCGCAGCTCATCGGCGCGATTGGTCATGGCTTGAATCAATGCCCGAGGGGCGGCAGCTACGGAGTGAATAAAAACTCGGTCACCTGATTTAATGACCTTTACGGCTTCTTTGGCGGCGGTGGTGTTTGGTATAGACATTTAATGGAATTTGTCTTTGAATAAATAGAGTAAAGCAGCTCCTATAAGTATTGTGAGGAGCACGATGTAGCTTCTTTTGTAGTAGATGCGGTGCAGGCGAATATCTTTGCGATAGGCCCAAATCAAGTAGCCGATAAAAGTGAGCGCGAAGATCAGGGCGAAGGTCCAATGCCCGGGGGTGATGTTGTCCACAGCTTTTACCTTTTATCGTCCGACAAATTTAGTCCTATTTTAGTTCCCTAAAACTGACAAAAGTTATGAAAAGACAACTCGACCACGTGGCGAAGTTCCACGATGTATTCGGTATTGGAAATGAAGAGTCTCCCATCGGAGAAGTGTCGTCGGACACCTATTTACTGCGCTACAAGCTCATGCGCGAAGAAAACGAAGAGTACCTCGAGGCTGCCGAGCGGGGCGATTTGGTCGAGATCGCGGACGCTTTGGGCGATATGATGTACATATTATGCGGTACCATCCTCAAGCACGGACTGCAGTACAAGATCGAAGAGGTTTTCGAGGAGATCCAACGGAGTAATATGAGCAAGCTAGACGCCGACGGTAAACCCATTTACCGAGAGGATGGAAAAGTGCTCAAGAGCGAGTTATACTTTAAACCCGATATCGCCAAGATCCTGAATCAATGAAAGTGAAGGTGGTTCCGTTCAAGTGGGGTGAGCAAAACATGACCCGCTACTGTCGCGAGATTCGCGACAAGGTATTTTTGAAAGAACAACGCGTACCTTTTCCGCTGGAGCACGCGGGCAATTCCGAGGCTCGGTTTTACCTGGCCTATGTCGATAGATCCGATGGCCGCGGCGAAGTGCCAGCCGGCTGCGCGCGCTATCGCATCACCCCGCAGGGGTACAAGCTAGAGCGATTTGCCGTCCTGCCCGAATTCAGGAACGGCGGAGTAGGCAAAGCCCTAGTGAACCGCGTAATGCACGATGTGTCGAGCGAGCAAACTTACCTACACGCACAAGAAAGTGCCCGTAGATTTTGGGAACAAAATGGGTTTGAGGTCTGCAGAGAGCCGTTTTTCGAAGCCGATATCAGGCATTTTCATATGAAGGCTGCACTTTAACGCGCCACCCGTAAGGATCTTCGCTAAGGTTGTGCTGTAACTTGAGCAACCGGTTCTTGAGTCGAGGAGCCCAACTTTCCTCGGAATATGAAATAGAAAAGCGCTCCTCGCGGAAAGCCACCTCGGTGATGGGGCTCACGGTCACCGCGGTCCCAACTCCGAATAACTCGGTCAACGAACCGTCCTTGAGACGCTCAATGAGTTCCTTTACTTTGATCGGGCGCACGTCCACTTCGATATCGCGGTCACGGGCGATCTTGATCACCGAATTACGTGTAATTCCCTCCAAAATAGTTCCGGTAAGTTTCGGAGTAATGAGTTTGTCACCTACGCGCATCATGATGTTCATGGTGCCCGATTCTTCTAAAAAGCTGTGCGTAGCGGCATCGGTCCAAAGCAACTGGGTAAACCCTTGCTCTTGGGCGAGCTTGGTCGGATAAAACGAACCGGCGTAGTTTCCGGCCGCTTTGGCTGCACCCGTTCCGCCTTTGGCCGCGCGAGAGTATTCTTCTTCGACCTTCACTTTTATATCGCCCTTGTAATAGGCACTCGCCGGAGAGGCAACGATCATGAAAGTAAAGTCCGACGCTTCTTTGGCCGAAATGAATTCGCCATTGGCGAACATAAAAGGGCGTAGATAGAGCGAGTTGTCCATGCCCGACTGTATCCAAGCGCTATCCATGCTTACCAGCCGGTGTAGCCCGTCCATGAAAACGTGCTCCGGAATTTCCGGCATGGCCAAACGAGCCGCGCTCTGGTTCATGCGCTTCCAGTTCTCCAACGGGCGAAACAAAAAGCAATCGCCATGCTCGTCCTTGTAGGCCTTCATTCCTTCGAAGATCGCTTGTCCGTAGTGAAACACAGGAGCTCCCGGCATAATCTCAAATGGTCCGTAAGGCATGATCACAGGTTCCTCCCACGCGCCGTTTCGGTAGTGACATGCTACCATGTGATCGGTAAACGCGGTCCCAAAGACCAAGTTGTTCAAATCGACGGAATCGAGGCGCGATTGTTTGATAGGAGTAACTTTCATGTAGAGTGAATTTTGGGAGGGCAAAGATAGGCAATTTTGTACCTTTGGTTCTTTCGGTATAAAAACGACACCATGAAGAAAGTGTTTATCGCAATGATCGCCGCAGCGGCATTTTACGCTTGTGGCAACGCCTCCAACGAAGAGGCTGCGCAGACGGAAAACCCGGCTGACGAAATGGCTACGGAAGAAATGGCCTACGGGATCTTTGGCGAGGAGATCGGCCCAGAAGGCGCTATAGACGCAAAAGAAATGATGGCCATGCTCGAAGGTCAGGACAGCCTGCAGGTAAAGGTACAAGGCACCATCAACGAAGTTTGCCAAAAGAAAGGCTGCTGGATGGCCGTGGATATGGGCAATGACGAAGAAATGCTCGTTCGCTTCAAGGACTACGGATTCTTTGTTCCAATGGACGCCGATGGCCGTACCGCCACCATGGAAGGCTGGGTCAAAGTAGAGGAGCAATCGGTCGAATGGCTGCGCCACAAGGCATCTGATGCCGGCGCCGGCGAAGAGGAGATCGCCATGATCACCGAGCCTGAGGTGTCCGTGAGTTTCATGGCCTCCGGGGTCATTATCGAGTAAAACCATGCGTTTATATAAGGTACTTATAGGATGTCTCCTCGGGGCATCCTTTTTTTTGGCCTGCGGCCCGAAGGGGGAGTCCGTCGATAAGGCCGTCAACGAGGAGCCGAATAAGGAGATCGTTAATCCGAACGGAGACAGCGAGCTGGCGTTGCTCATGCGACAAATGTTCGATGAATCCATGGCGGCAAAAAAGCTCATCGAAGAGGGTAAACCCGCGCCCGATTTCTCCGATCAGTTCGTGAACATCCACACCGCGGAAGAAACGGACTCCACGGTTCGAACCGAAGAGTTCAGGGCGTTGAGCGAGTTGTTCTTAAGTCAAGTGGAGCAACTGGAAAGCGCGCCTGAAGGAGATCGCATTGCCGCCCACAACAATATGGTGGCATCGTGTTTGGCCTGCCACAAGGTCTATTGTCCGGGCCCCATGGTCAAGATTGTGAAACTCCGCATCAAAGAGTCTTGAAACGCCGGGTCGTAAAAACCTCCGACGGCTCCCACACGCTGGAGATCAATGAGGGTGCCGAGCATTATCACAGCACTCATGGCGCTATACAGGAATCGCGGCACGTTTTCGTCGAAATGGGTCTCGAACATATGCATCGCGCCGTTGAGGCGCTTAGTATTCTCGAAATCGGTTTTGGTACGGGGCTTAACGCCCTGCTTACGCTCGAATGGGCCGAAAAGGAGCTGGTGGCGATCGATTATACCGGGTTAGAGGCATACCCTTTGAGCGAGCAGGAGTGGAGTGGGCTCAATTACCCGGATCAACTCGATTGGAGCGGTGCGTTGGATTCTTGGTCGAGGCTGCATCGCGGACCCTGGGGCGAATCGTTCCGAGTAGGTTCCGAATTTCAGATGACCAAAAGAGCACAAAAAGTGCAGGATTTCAATGAGGTTAGCCGGTTCGATGTCGTATATTTCGATGCCTTCGGGCCGCGTCATCAGCCCAATATGTGGACCGATGAGGTGTTCGAAACCGTGTTCGACGCGTGCAAGCCGGGCGGTATTTTGGTGACCTATTGCGCCAAAGGCGAAGTGCGACGGACCATGCAGCGGGTCGGATTCGAAGTGGAGAGGCTTCAAGGCCCTCCGGGAAAAAGAGAAATGCTCAGAGCAACCAAACCCGGATCATGAACAGTAGAAGATTCAACATTCGCGTTTACGGACTTATTATGCATCCCGAAAAAGGATTGCTCATTTCCGAAGAGCGCTACCAAGGACATCACTTTACCAAGTTTCCCGGTGGTGGACTCGAGTGGGGCGAAGGTCCTATGGATGCGATCAAACGGGAGTTGATGGAAGAGTTGGAGCTCGAATTGGCGTCGGCCGAGCATTTTTATACCACCGATTTTTTTGTGCAGTCGGCCTTTAAAGAGACCGATCAAGTCATCAGCATCTATTACAAGGTAACACCCTTGAACACCAGTTCGCTTGAACGGCTCGATGGGCTCGAGAACAGCGATGAACCCGGTCGCTCTCAAACATTTTATTGGGTAAAACTCGAGGAGCTCTCCATGGAGAGTGTACGGTTCACAACGGACCGACGCGTGGTCGACCTGATCATGCGCAGCGGGTTTTAAGCAGGATCCGGCCGGCGAAGGACCAAGGGCTCTATATTGTGGTACAGAACATTGGGGTCGGCCGTGCGCCACGCCAGATTTTCTAGCTTGCCACCCGATGCAAAATACTGGTCGATGCCGACCTCGTTCATTTCGCGTTGAATGAAATCGCGGAAGTTCACCAGGGCTACCCAGCCGTCTTCTATATCCTCGAACCACTCTTCGTAATACAACTCATCCGAAGCGTGAAAATTAAGCACGTTTTCGCCGATCAATACGAACTTATCGATTCCCTGAGCGATCATTTTATCGATAATATCGCGTTTCAGGAACATGATGTCGTTGTGTAGGCAGTCATTCCATTCGCCGATGAGCTCTATGATGGTAAACCCGACTTCGTAATCGGTGTAAAGTTGCTTCAAGTACAGCGTTTCTGAACCGATGGGGTCCCACTGCGGGTGAATGTAATACCCGTAGATATGGTTAGTGAAATACACCTCCGAGTTGTGGTGCCCGTAAAAGGGCGATCGCTCGTCCTGACTGGCGATGTACAGATGTCTCCAGTTGTAAAATGGCTCGAGTTCGTGCACAGATAATCGCTTTGTTTTAGAACACCTAACGTAAAAAAATCGTTTAATGCCTAAATTCACCTATGTCGGATAGCAAAGGTACGATATTGATTACAGGAGGCAACGGCTTGGTAGGCATGCGCTTGACCGCAATGCTCCTTGCTCAAGGGTTTACCGTGAGGCATTTAAGCACGAGTATTGGGCCCTCTCGGGCCGATGATCAACCTCTCGTTAAAGGTGAGGTTTCCGTATACGGGTGGAATCCTGCCGCAGGCAGTATAAACCCCAATGCATTGGAGGGAGTCGACCACATTGTGAATTTGGCCGGTGCTTCTATTGCAAAGCGTTGGACTGCGGAACATCGCGAGCTCATTCGTTCAAGTCGGGTCGATTCGCTGCGCACTTTGTACGAGGCTTTGGCATTCCAAGAACATCAGGTAAGCAGCCTTATAAGCTCATCGGCCGTTGGATTTTACCCTTCGAGTTTGGAGCACGTGTATTGTGAAGACGACGAGCCGTCGCATGATTTCTTGGGGGAGGTTTGCCAGGAGTGGGAGGCCGAAGCGAAGAGGTTTGAGGACCTCGGATTGCGCGCAGTTTTGTTGCGGACCGGGATCGTGCTGGCTGAATCGGGCGGGGCGTTGCCGGTTATTGCGAGGACCGTAAAATGGTTTCTGGGTGCTCCGCTTGGATCGGGTAAACAGGTAATGCCATGGATTCACTTGGACGATTTGTGTCGGATGTATTCGCACGCCTTGAACTCCGGACTGAAAGGGGCGTATAATGCGGTCGGAATCAAAGGGGCGACCAATGCAGAAATGACTCGGGGGGTCGCACGCGCACTGAAACGTCCGGTCTGGCCCATCAATGTGCCCGCTTTTGTTTTGAAGGCGGTTCTGGGCGATCAGTCCCGGTTGGTACTGATGTCTACCGCCTGTAGTCCGGAGAAAATGATCAGGGCCGGATTCACCTATCGCTATTCGGACCTGGATGTCGCATTGATCGATATCCTGTTATAAAAAACCGTCGACCCAAGTGAGGGCCGACGGTCTTCTGAGAAACTTGAGGGCCAATTACAAGCTTGCTGTAGTGTTGTTTGCTTCCTGAGCCGCCAACTTGATCTTTAATCCGATATCGTTCTTGATGGCTTTGTCTTTCAATTCGGCTGCGTCGAAGAAAGTCACTGAGCGGAATCGCACGTTCCAGTCGGAGCGATCGATAACGAACGAGCCGGTAGTTGCTGAGATGGTTCCGTTGTCCATGGAAACATTTGCCGGGAAGCTGATGCTTTTGGTGATGTCTTTCATGGTCAAGTTTCCGGTGATGGTGTGAGTAAACCCTTCGGTACCGGTATAGTCTTCAACTGAGGTTATTTCGAAAGAGGCAGTAGGGAAGGAGTCAACAGAGAAGAAGTCGGGCGATTTCAAGTGCCCAACGAGCTTCGCATTGTACTCTTCGTTTTCTACGTCGTGATTAACGAGCGACGACATATCTATGACGAATTGTCCACCTACCAACGCGCCATCTTTCACTTTCAACATACCTTCGTTGAGGCTGATGGCTCCGTCGTGTACCTTTCCGGCCACATCGGCACCTTCCCAAGCGATGGTCGATTGCTTTGTGTTGGCTTTGTATACTACGGCTTCCGATACCTCTTGTACATCTTGAGCATCGTTGGCCTCTGCGCGATCACCCTCTACGTTTCCTCCACAAGAGGCGAATAAAAGGGCTACGGCTCCGAATAAAACTACCTTTTTCATTGTTTGAGTCTTTTTTAGTTTGCGCAAATATATGTACATATATCTAATATTCAATGTATATACATATAAAAATTATTGATTGTTCATCGATGGGGGACATAGAAGATTTGTACGATCCGAAATAATTATTTAAATTGATATCAAAATAATATCACTTGACATGACAAACGAAAAAACGATCAAACCGCTTTCAGGCTATGTAGGCCTAGTTATTTTGCTTGTCTTATTGGTAACTACCATTGTATCGACGGCGGTTACCGCAAATCCAGTTTTTCTACTGCTCGCCATTCCGACGATCCTGTTTTTACCTGGATTCTTTTTTCTGAATCCCAATGGATCCAAAGTGCTCACCTTGTTTGGAGATTATGTAGGAACCGTAAAGGCCAACGGATTCTTTTGGGTGAATCCATTTTACTCCAAGCAAAGTATATCGCTCCGTGCGCGAAACTTCGATAGTGAACGCGTTAAGGTGAACGACAAAATGGGTAACCCGATCATCATTAGTGTGATCCTCGTTTGGAAAGTAAAAGACACTTTTGCCGCTGCTTTTGAGGTCGATGATTATGAGAACTTCGTTCGGGTACAGACCGATGCTGCGGTTCGTAAGCTCGCCGGCAAGTATCCGTACGACAACTTCGACGACGAAGAGGCTGAGATCACACTGCGCAGTGGGCAAGAAGAGGTGAATGATAACCTAGAGAAGGAGCTCGATGAGCGGTTGGCCATTGCGGGGATCGAAGTAATGGAGGCGCGTATTGGTTACTTGGCGTATGCCCAGGAGATCGCTGGAGCCATGCTCAAGCGCCAACAGGCTTCTGCTGTTGTTGCCGCTCGACTCAAAATCGTTGAGGGCGCTGTAGGCATGGTCGAAACAGCCCTCGAGCAATTGTCGAAGAAATCGATCATCGAGCTCGACGAAGAAAAGAAGGCCGCGATGGTTTCGAACCTGATGGTGGTCCTTTGTGGAGACCGAGACGCTTCACCGGTCGTAAACGCCGGGACTTTGAATCACTAGAGAATGTCTAAAAAGAAAGCCTTTGCACTGCGATTGAATGAAGAAACTTTGAAGGCGGTCGAGAAATGGGCCGCTGACGAGTTTCGCAGTACGAATGGTCAATTAGAATACATTATAACGGAGGTCCTCAAGAAGTCCGGTCGAAAAAGGACGAAATAATGGTCAGGAGGCCTCGTCCGCCCAAGTAAAAAGCGGCGAGAATCATGACCGCGGCCAGCACGGTGAGCCACCAGGTTCCCTGTTCCGGATCAAAGGCCAGGGTGAGCACGATCGGTGCCCCAAAAATGAAAGGAAAGGCGAAAGCGACGAGCTTTACGCCTTTCATTAGTTTATCACGGTCGGTCTTAGGTTGTCCCATCTTGGTATGATTTAATTGCGCTTCGAACGCTGCCTTCTCGCAGAAGTAACGCCTGGGCTGATTCCTCGTTCAAACCAGTGGCGTGCATTACCATATACGTCCCCCGGGCCACCAGTTTATCGTTACTCAATTGCATATCCACCATTCTATTTCCTTGTACCCTTCCAAGTCGGATCATGGTGCTCGTGGTCAACATATTGAGAACGAGCTTCTGCGCCGTACCTGCTTTCATGCGGGTACTCCCGGTCACGAACTCCGGCCCAACGACGACCTCAACGGGATGGTCTGATTCCGCCCGCAAGGGCGTATTCCGATTACAAGTGATACAACCAGTAGTGATTTGTGCCTTGCGGCACGATGCTAATGCCCCAACCACGTATGGTGTGGTTCCCGAGGCGGCGATGCCCACTACGATGTCGGCGCTTGTGATCCCGTGCTTTTGAAGGTCTCGCCATCCGCCTTCGCGATCATCCTCGGCGAATTCAACCGCTTTGCGAATGGCTGTGTCGCCACCTGCGATGAGGCCGATGACCCAGTCGTGAGGGACGCCGAACGTGGGTGGGCACTCGCTTGCGTCCACGATGCCCAGGCGGCCACTCGTACCTGCTCCGAGGTAGAAAAGTCGACCGCCCGCTTCCATTTTGTGAAAGATCGCATCGGCCAGTGTCTCGATCTGATCCATGGAGCGCACTACGGCTTCCGGAACGGTTTTGTCTTCCCGGTTAATGTTGTCGAGCAAGGTGCGTAGATCCATTTGCTCTAGATCGTCGTACCGACTGTTCTTCTCGGTTTCTTTTTCCATGAGAACAAACTTAATAAACGACTTTTCCGTTTCTGCAAAAAGCAAGTATCTTCCACAAAAATAAAGTCATGAAAAAGGTTCTTTGTTGTTTACTAGTTGCCCTGATGCCGCTGACTGGCATTTCACAAGAGACGAAGACCCTGCTCAGCTACCTAAATAGTGCCGAGATCAGCGGATTTGGTGGATTCAACCTCGGTATACACGCCATCGACGGGTCGTTGTCACCGAGTTTCGGTGGAGGGGGAGCCATGCTGATCGATCGGAAGTTCTGGATCGGTGGATTTGGCGAAGGTCTCGACGTAAATAAGAACTACACGTATTTGACGAACGACGGCGAGCGCGTCATAGAGCTCGATATGGGCTACGGTGGATTGTGGACTGGGTTCAAGATCAAACCCGGAGAAGTAATTCACCCTCAACTCGATCTCAAGTTAGGTTGGGGCGGGGTGTCTGCGGACGACGCCAATAACGGCCGCGAATACCTGAGTTCTTCCATATTTGTGTTTATTCCATCGGCTGGGGTAGAGGTTAACATTACACGCGTCTTTAGAGTCCAGCTCATGGCCGGGTACAGATCGATCAGCGGTTCCGATATCGAATTTGCCAACTCAGAGGATCTCAGTGGCTTCGTCGGAAACTTCGGATTCGTATTCGGCTGGTTTTAAAGCTCAGGGAACTTTACCGGGTCAGCTTCACGCATAAGTCCATAAACCGCTTCAACCACGTCGTCAACGCTTGGCTTGCTGAAATAATCCCCGTCGCTACCGTAGGCCGGACGATGTTCCTTACTCGCAATGGTAACCGGTTCACTATCGAGGTGATAGTATCCTCCTTGCTCTTCAAGCACTTTTTGCATCATATAGGCCGAAGCACCTCCGGGAACATCCTCGTCGAGGAAAACGACTCTATTGGTGTTCTTCAAATGTTCTACGATCATGTGATCCAGGTCGAAAGGAACGAGCGATTGCACGTCGATGATCTCTATTGAAATGCCCAATTCCCCGATATACTTTGCCGCCTCAAGCGCGATCCTACAGTTTGAACCGTAAGTCACCAAGGTTACGTCGGTGCCTTCGGCGATTACCTCAGGTACGCCCACCGGAGTTCGAATCTCAGCTAGGTTCGATGGCATATTCTCCTTGAGTCGATATCCATTCAAACATTCTACGATCAACCCGGGCTCGTCGCTATCGAGAAGGGTGTTGTAGAAACCGGCTGCTCGAGTCATATCGCGAGGCACCAACACGTTGATTCCACGACAGGCATGAACGATCATGCCCATGGGGGAACCGGAGTGCCATATTCCTTCTAGCCGGTGTCCGCGTGTGCGGATGATCAAGGGGGCTTTCTGACGGCCTTTGGTACGGTACTGCAGAGTTGCCAGATCATCGCTCATGGTCTGAAGCGCGTAAAGCAAGTAGTCGAGATACTGGATTTCCGCTATCGGACGCAAGCCTCTCATGGCCATACCAATACCCTGACCAACGATCGTGCTTTCGCGAATACCGGTATCAAAAACGCGTGATTCGCCGTGCTTATCTTGCAAACCTTCAAGCCCTTGGTTTACATCGCCGATCTTACCGCTGTCTTCACCGAATATGAGTACATCCGGACGTTCGCTTAAAATCCTGTCAAAATTGTTTCGAAGCACCATACGCCCGTCAACCGCCTCCTTATTGCCTTCGTATTCGGCGTTTACTGGTTCAACCTTTCGAGCAGAAAAAGCCGATTCACTGTACAAATGGCTATTATATCGGTCGCTGTTCTTTTGGCGCTCCACATCGAGGAATTGTTGAAGTGTCGCTCTTGCCTCTGTATGCTCGCCACGTGAAAGCCAGAGAGTTCTCCGAATGGAGTGATGAATGCCCCGACGAATAGGATCCATCATGGCATCGAGATCGTCTGCGATTTTGTTGATGAAGGCCTTTTGACCGCTCTCATTTGCACACTGGCGTATTAATTCTATGGCCTTGCTGCATTCGTCTTTGATCGGAGCCAAAAAGGCTTTCCACGCTTCCGACTTGGCGACTCTTACCGCCTTTACACTCTCTTTTTCAATGGTTTCGAGCTCTTCCTCAGTAGCAATGGCCGATTCGAGCATCCATTGCTTCATTTTCAGTAAGCAATCGTTGTCTTTTTCCCACTGTAAGCGCTCGGGTGATTTATAACGCTCGTGACTACCCGAGGTGCTGTGCCCTTGTGGTTGAGTAACCTCAACGACGTGGATTAAAACGGGTACGTGCTCTTCTCGTGCAATGCGCTCAGCTTTTTGGTACGTTTCAACAAGTGCGGGATAATTCCAACCCTCAACCTTTAGGATCTCGAACCCCGAGCCTGTTTCGTCAAGCTGAAAGCCCTTTAAGATCTCAGAAATGTTCTCTTTGGTAGTCTGGTACTTAGCCGGTACCGAAATTCCATATTCATCATCCCAGACCGACATGACAACGGGTACCTGAAGTACTCCAATAGCGTTGATAGCTTCAAAAAATACTCCTTCCGAAGTCGACGCATTACCAATAGTTCCAAAGGCGATCTCATTTCCCTTCTTCGAGAATTGGGTTCGGTCGGACAGAGCTTCATTATTGCGATATACTTTGGAAGCCTGAGCTAAACCAACTAACCTCGCCATTTGACCGGCCGTCGGGGAAATATCGGCACTCGAGTTCTTTTGCGCTGTCAGCTCTTTCCATGTGCCGTCTTCGGTAAGCGATTGCGTGGCGAAATGCCCACCCATTTGGCGACCACCTGATGCAGGCTCGATGTCGATGTCCGGGTGCGCGTAGAGAGCGGCAAAGTGCTCTTGGATAGACAATGCGTCGATGGCCATCATAAAGGTTTGGTCGCGATAGTAACCCGATCTAAAGTCTCCATTGCGAAAGACCTTCGCCATCGCCAACTGGGCCACTTCTTTACCATCTCCGAAAATTCCGAACTTGGCCTTCCCGGTTAGAACCTCGCGACGACCCAACAAGCTTGCTTCTCTCGATTCCACACCGATTCGATAATCCTTGATCACCTCTGCTTTAAAGTCGTCGAAAGAAATATTCTGATCGGTTTTTGAATTGGAATCGCTGCTCATACGTAGAGACTTTAGTAAGGGTCAAAGGTACGAAAAATGACCTTTTTGCCCGCCCTCGGAACATGTCCCCAGTCCAGAGCGTTCGCAGTTATGCCGACTTCGGAGGTCTGCTCAGTTGCTCCAGAATTCTCAGTAGTCGTTTTCGCTCTTCTTTGAGCAACAATAATTCATCTTGTAGCGAATCTAAATGGGTCATGTAGTTGGCCTTGAGTCTGACCTCAGGGGAAACACTCGGAGCCGATCGACCTTGAAGACGTTCAAGTAAGTGGCTCTCCCTGAAGAGCTGCGGTACATCGATCTCCAAAATGGAGCAAATCTCCTTCAGTCGTTGGACGGTCATTCTGGTTTCGCCACGTTCGAGTTTGGCGTAAGCCGATTGAGATATGTGTAGCTTTAGACTCATATATTCCTGAGACAAACCTTTGATCTCCCTGATAACGCGTAGGTTTTTACAAATGCTCTCCATAGCAAATTAGGTTTGATAGTTCTTTCAATCGAAACTAACTTTCGAAACCGAAATCAGCAGACGTTGAGGTTTTTCATTTGGACATTGCGCCCAGGACCCGCGATGCTGAACCACATTTTTTTCGGCTATGAAGCAAACAAAGGTTTATATGTTAAAGTCTTTTATCGGACTCCTTGTTTATGGCTTATTGGCCATGGTTCAAATAGGCTGTTCTGGCCAAAGCGAGAATCAGTTCGATGAGTTCGCGCCGTTTAGTATAGAACGCGATACAGGATCGGTTACACTTCCCAAAGCCCTTCCTGTTGGAGTTTGGAAAGGGCTGTTGGTGGTGAAATTCAACTCCGATTGTCACATGTGTTGTGATAAAATGAATGCGATGATCCGGGAAGAAAAAGTGCTCGATGAGTTTGCGATCGTACTTATCAGTTCAGAAGAATGGCCGGCCATTAAGTCCTTCGAGATGGAGTACCAACTGACCAATAAGTCAAACTACCTCGTGGGGCAAACGAACGAAGAAGACTTTTACAAGAGATTCAATGCTGTAGGAGCACCTTTCACAGCAGTGTTTAACGAAAGGGGAGAGGAGGTGTACCGCTTTGACGGGAACGCGAGTCTGCTGCCGATCTTAAGGGCCTTTTTTGAATAATAGCAATAAAAAAGGGACCCCATTGGATCACCTTTGTATCACAGTATTGTAACTGATCTTTATTTTTTCACCTCGTCAACGATGGCTTTGAAAGCCTCGGGATGATTCATGGCCAAATCGGCCAAAACCTTACGGTTCAATTCGATTCCCTTCTCATTGACTTTACCCATGAACTCAGAGTAGCTCATTCCGTGTTCGCGAATACCGGCATTTATTCGTTGAATCCAAAGAGCGCGGAAGTTCCGTTTCTTGGTTTTGCGATCGCGGTATGCGTACTGCATACCTTTTTCGACTTTGTTTTTGGCTACTGTATGGACGTTCTTTCCGCGCCCGAAGTATCCTTTAGCTTGCTTTAAGACCTTCTTACGTCTCGCGCGGGCAGCTACCGCATTTACCGATCTTGGCATTTCTCAAATTGTTTTTTGCACTTAGCGCCACCTGAGTGGTCTTTTGAACTAAGAGCATGGTTCATTACTCCGTTAATTGTTGCTTACTTCAAGTTCAATTGTTCCTTCACAGAGTTCACATCAGACTTGTGTACCAACCCTGACTTGGTCAAGTTGCGCTTTTGCTTGGTACCTTTTTTGGTCAAAATGTGACTCTTAAAGGCGTGCTTGCGCTTGATCTTACCAGTACCCGTCAGCTTGAATCGCTTCTTGGCGCTGGATTTGGTCTTCATCTTAGGCATTGCTTCCTGTTTTTGAGCTTACTTAATTACTTCTTGTTGGCCTTCGGAGCCATAAGCATGATCATACGCTTACCTTCCAACTTAGGAAGCTGCTCCACTTTGCCGATGTCCTCTAGCTCCTGCGCCAAACGCAACAGTAAGATTTCACCTTTGTCCTTGAAAAGAATGGTACGTCCCTTGAAGAAAACGAAGGCCTTCAACTTGGCACCATCTTCCAAAAACTTGCGCGCATGCTTGAGCTTGAACTCATAATCGTGCTCGTCGGTATTCGGTCCGAACCGAATTTCTTTGACCACGACCTTCTGCGCGTTCGACTTGATCTGCTTCTGTTTCTTTTTTTGGTCGTACAGAAACTTCTTGTAGTCGATGATCTTAACTACCGGAGGATCAGCTTTTCCAGAGATTTCAACCAAATCCAACCCTTGATCCTCAGCCATCTGTAATGCTTTATCGATCGAGTAGACTCCTTGTTCGACATTTTCACCTACCAAACGAACTTCCGTTGCGGTGATTTTGCGGTTGATTTTGTGTGGATCTTCTTCGCGTCTACGTTGAGGCCCTCTCCCTCTTCTTCTACGAATTGCTATGACTAACTCCTTTTAGTTAATAAAATCTTTAATCATGGCGTTTGCCTCTTCCGTCAAGTGCCTCGCAAAGGCCTCGAGCTCCATAGATTCCATGTCTCCTTCACCGTGCTTTCGAACGGAAACGGTACCCGCCTCTTGTTCTTTCTCACCAACTACGATCATATACGGGATCTTGCCGACCTCCGCATCACGTATCTTCCGACCCGTTTTTTCACTGCGTTCGTCAATGAGGGCGCGAATATCGTAATTTTTTAGCTCATTCTCAACTTTGTATGCGTAATCGACATACTTTTCGCTGATAGGGAGAATGATGACCTGGTCTGGAGTCAGCCACAACGGGAAATTACCGCCGCAGTGCTCCGTCAAAACCGCCACGAAACGCTCCATAGAGCCAAATGGCGCCCTGTGGATCATAACGGGTCGGTGATGTTGGTTGTCGCTACCGACATACTCAAGCTCAAAGCGCTCAGGTAAATTGTAGTCGACCTGAATAGTACCTAGCTGCCATGAACGACCCAAGGCATCTTTTACCATAAAGTCGAGCTTTGGACCGTAAAAAGCAGCCTCGCCCAATTCGGTTACGGTTTTTAAGCCTTTCTCTTCCGTTGCTTCAATAATGGCGCGCTCTGCTTTTTCCCAGTTTTCGGTTTTACCGATATATTTTTCCGGAGTTTCCGGATCACGCAGACTGATTTGAGTTGTAAAGTCCTCGAAACCTAGCGCAGTAAATACGTAAAGCACCAAGTCGATCACTTTTTTGAATTCGTCTTTCAACTGATCCGGAGTGCAGAACAAGTGAGCGTCGTCTTGGGTAAACCCGCGAACACGCGTTAACCCGTGCAACTCGCCACTTTGCTCGTAGCGATATACTGTTCCGAACTCGGCGTAGCGAATCGGAAGGTCCTTGTAACTGCGCGGCTCTGATTTGTAAATCTCACAGTGGTGAGGGCAATTCATGGGCTTGAGTAAATAAACCTCACCCTCTTGAGGAGTCTCGATCGGCTGAAAACTATTCTTCCCGTATTTTGCATAGTGACCGCTGGTCACGTAGAGCTCCTTATTTCCGATATGCGGCGTGATCACCGGCATGTAACCCGCTGCTTTCTGCGCCTTCTTCAAGAACTGCTCCAGGTGCTCGCGCAACATGGCTCCCTTTGGCAACCAAAGCGGTAGTCCTTGTCCGACTTTCTGACTAAAGGTAAACAAGCCCAATTCCTTACCGAGCTTTCGGTGGTCGCGCTTCTTCGCCTCTTCCAATAGCTCTAAATGCTCGGCGAGCATACTTTGCTTCGGGAAACTCACCCCGTAAATACGCGTTAACTGTGGCTTGTGCTCATCTCCGCGCCAGTAGGCTCCGGCTCCATTCAATACTTTAACTGCTTTGATCAATCCCGTATTCGGGATATGCCCCCCGCGACACAGATCCGTAAAATCGCTGTGGTCGCAAAAGGTGATGGTACCGTCCTCAAGGTTTTCGATTAACTCGACCTTGAACTCGTTCCCTTGCTTCTTGTAGAAATCAAGCGCATCTGCTTTTGATACTGCCCGCATCTTGAAATCCGCCTTCTCACGAGCCAATTCCAACATCTTCTTCTCGATCGCCGGAAAGTCCTTCTCAGAGAACACTTGATCCCCCAAGTCTATGTCGTAGTAAAAACCGTTGTCTATGGCCGGACCTATAGTCAATTTCACGCCCGGATACATCTTCTCCAAGGCCTGCGCCAACACGTGGGCCGATGAATGCCAAAAGGCCTTCTTACCCTGAGCATCGTCCCAGGTAAACAACGTCAACGTACTGTCCTCCGTAATGGGGTCGTGAATTTCGACCGTTTCACCATTTACTTGAGCCGATAATACATTACGGGCCAAGCCGTGACTAATGTCTTTCGCCACGTCGTGTGCACTCACTGGTCCGTCAAAACTGCGGACCGATCCATCAGGAAGTGTGATGTTCACCATGTCAACTTTTATTCGATTTTGGGGTGCAAAGATAGCAACTATTTGCTCGCGTAAATCTTCACATCCTGCTCGGTGATTTCCGAACCGCAAAGAATGGTCAGGCGCTCCACCACATTGCGCAACTCGCGGATATTTCCCGTCCAGTCGATCTTTTTCAAGACCTCTAGCGCCTGCGGCGCGAAGCGTTTCTTCGCGGTACCTTGTTCAGTTGCGATTTGCTCCAGAAAATGGTCGGCAAGTAGTGGAATGTCATCGGCTCGGTCATTCAAACTCGGAACCTTGATCAAGATCACACTCAATCGGTGATATAGGTCCTCCCGAAACCGCCCCTCTTTGATCTCTTCGGTCAAATCTTTGTTCGTCGCCGCGATCACGCGCACATCGACCTTGATCTCCTTGTCTCCACCAACGCGGGTGATCTTACTTTCCTGTAAAGCTCTCAAGACCTTACTTTGAGCACTCAAACTCATGTCGCCGATCTCATCCATGAAAAGCGTGCCGCCCTGGGCCAACTCAAACTTTCCCTTGCGTTGCTTAACAGCGGAAGTAAAAGCCCCTTTCTCGTGTCCAAAGAGCTCACTTTCGATCAGCTCGGCCGGAATAGCAGCGCAGTTGACCTCAACCATCGGACCCTTGCTGCGGTCGCTCTTCTCGTGAATTTGATGGACCACTAATTCTTTTCCCGTTCCATTGGGGCCGGTGATCATCACCCGAGCATCGGTCGGAGCTACCTTTTCGATCATCTCCTTGATTTTCTGAATGGGCTCGGAGTCTCCGATCATCTCGTAGCGCTTGCTCACCTTTTTCTTTAGGCGCTTGTTTTCTTCCACCAAAGAAGTGCGATCCAAAGCCAAACGCACGGTATTCAACAACCGGTTCAGATCGGGAGGCTTCGAAATGTAGTCGTAAGCCCCTTTTTTAATACACTCCACGGCCGTATCGATATCTCCGTGTCCCGAGATCATCACTACGGCACTGTCCGGACTCAAGATCCGCGCGCGTTCCAAAACCTCGATGCCATCCAATCCGGGCATCTTGATATCGCTCATGATCAGGTCGTAAGACTCCTTTCGGAGCATGTCCACACCTTCTTTACCGTCGGCGGCCTCATCGACCTGGTAATCCTTATTCTCGTCCTTCAGGATGTTCTTGAGCACGTTGCGTATGCTCTGTTCATCTTCTATGATCAGTATTCTTGCCATTTATTCTCTCTTGCGGTAATGCTCCACCAACGCGCCCTCTTTCAAGGCATAGGTGCTCAGCGTTACCTGCTTCATATTTAATCTGTCAATTACGTAACGTATGATCGAACTACTCAATACCATCATTTCGGCTCGCATTTCCATCATACCCGGCATCTGCAATCGTTCATCCTGCCTCGATACCTTTAAGCGACCGTAGATCGTTTCAAAGTCATTCAAGCTAAAATCGTACCGATTTCCCTTAGCGGTAATATCCTCCTCGTAAATTCCCGCCAAGATCAAATCCGCCATGGTGTCAAAACTTCCCGATGAACCTATGAGATGAGGGGTGGGGCACATGGCAACCGCTTCAAAAAGATCACTCAACTCTTCGTCCAGTATACCGTGTAATCTATGGAGATCGCCCTCAGATATGGGATCCTCTGGCTCAATGTGCTCCAATAATCGAGATACTCCAAGGGGATAACTCTTTTTCCAAAGTATGTTTTGGCCTGCAGCCAGAATGAATTCTGTGCTGCCACCACCGATGTCCATAACGAGCAGTCGCTCATCTCCAAAATCAGCCGAGGCTCTGACTCCTTCACAAATGAGTTCCGCTTCGAGGTCGCCCGAGATTACCTGAACCTCTACACCGTACGTTTCTTGGATTCGCTGAACGAATGCTCGTCCGTTATCTGCGTCGCGCACGGCGGACGTAGCGAACGCTAGTATATCCTCTACACCAAATTCCTGAGCGGTATTCACATGTGTCTCTATCGCAAGCATACCGCGCTCGATGGCATCGGGCTCCAAGTGTTTCTTGGCGAATCCGCCCTT
Source organism: Flavobacteriales bacterium (assembly GCA_021296215.1). Lineage (NCBI taxonomy): Bacteria > Pseudomonadati > Bacteroidota > Flavobacteriia > Flavobacteriales > Flavobacteriales bacterium. The sequence goes on along the minus strand of JAGWBA010000004.1, from coordinate 33,290 downwards.
GCCTAATCTTACCGGAATCTTGGTCTTGAACTCGGTGACAACCGTTCCATTGAATGCGGTACCGATCAACAAATTGAAGGTGTTGGTACCCAAATCGATGATAGCGGTACTCATTCGTCGAGAGGTTCATCCGGCCGAGAGGCCGTAATCTCATTGCGAAACCAAACATCGCGCTGAGGAAAAGGAATTTGCACTCCGTTTTTGCGGAATTTCTGGTCTATCATGAATCGCAAGTCGCTTTTGATCTTTTCAATGCGGTATAAATTCTCGCTAAAAAAGAGCAGGTCGAAGATCAGCGCGCTATCGCCGAAGTCGCTGAAGAAAACGAAAGGGGCAGGGGTTTGAACGACGTCGCCGTGTTCCTTGGCACAATCGACCAAAAGCTTGCGAACCAGGCTCACATCGGACCCATAAGAAACGCCCACGGTCACTCGAAAACGCGCTACACGACTATTCTGTGTCCAGTTCTTTACATTTTCATCGACGAATTTGTGGTTCGGTACGATCACTACCGTATCGTCCCTAGTGATCACTTTCGTTGTGCGGTTATCGACTTCGTGAACACGCCCGACGAGCCCATCCACCTCAATGATATCACCGGCCGTTACGGTTCGTTCGGTGAGGATCAGGAAGCCCGAAACCAGATCTTTGAAGAGGGCCTGAAGTCCGAGCCCCAAACCGACGAGCAAAGCGGTAGAGGAGGCGAGGAGCACCGTTAATTGAACCCCACTGGCCTCGAATACCAAGAGTAGGGTTACCAGATAAACGATGTACTTGACGACCTGATAGTAGGCGTACTTACTGCCTTTGTCGATCGCATTGTTCGTAAGCCGGCGGTTCAGAAACTTCTTGATCAACCAGAGTATGGCCCTGGCGGCTACGATAATGAGAACTATAGCGAGTATGCCCCACAGAGTGAGTTCGAAATGCTTGGTCTCGATCAGCGGGAATTCCAACGTCTCTTTGACCTTCGTAAAGAACTCGTTCAAGGTCATCCTTTGAATTTAATCCACTTCAGTATTTCGCCGTACGAAACTTTTTTACCGTACATCAATATTCCCGTTCTGTAGATCTTGGCTGCTACCCATACCGTACCCAAGAAGCCGAGTACCAACAAGATCATTGAAATGACGAGATCCATCGTCGGCACTCCCATTGCTACGCGTACCATCATAATGATGGGCGAGGTGAAGGGTATGATCGAGAACCAAAAGGCGATCGGACTTTCCGGGTTTGTGATGGTCGTTTGAGCTACTATGATGGCAAGTATGAGCGGTATCGTAACAGGTAGCATGAATTGCTGTGTGTCACTTTCGTTATCCACTGCTGAACCAATGGCCGCAAAAAGCGCACCGTACAGAAGGTATCCACCCAGGAAATAGAATATGAAACAACCGATGATCAAAGGAAAATTAATGCTGTCGATCACCTTCATGATCTTAGGAATGGCTTCGTTTTGTGCCGCTTGCATAGCGGCTTCCACTTCGGAACCGCTCATTTGACTGGCGATCTCCGTACTGCTATAGGTGTCGCCAAAGAATGCCAGCTGTGCCACGGTTACGATCGCGAAGGTGAGGATGACCCACAGCAAGAATTGAGTCAAACCGACCATGGCTACCCCGACGATCTTTCCAAGCATGAGCTGAAAGGGGCGTACCGAGCTGATGATCACTTCGACGATTCGGCTCGATTTCTCCTCGATCACTCCGCGCATCACCTGAGCTCCGTACAGGAAGATGAACATATAGATCAAGAACGCCATGATGAAGCCGACCGCTGTGGTCGCCTCACTGAAATTCTCTTCTTCTTTTTCACCTTCTAAACTGATAGTGCTAATGGTGATCGAGGTTTTCGCCGCTTCGATCTTTGCCAAATCAACGCTGTCGCGTCGCAATTTCAAGTTTTCGATCTCACGCTCTAGTTGCCGCTTGATCCCGTACTTTAAATCGATACCGATGGTCTTTTCCGAGTAGATCTGAATTGACTTCTCGATGTAGTTGAGATCACAATGCTGCCCGCAAGGAATATAAAGGAGGCCATAAGCTTCATTTTCCTTGAGCTGTGTTTTCGCCTGGTCCAGGTCCATTTCGTCTAGGTAGGTGTATCGTACCTCGTCATTATCAGCCAAATAACCCGTGAACAAGTCCGTCTCGTCCAAGACCAACATTTCCTGCTGCGGCGAACCGCTTTCAGCGATCAGAACAGGAACGATGAACAAAGAGGCCATGAGAATAGGGCCGAGCAAAGTCATTACGACGAAAGACTTTTTGCGAACGCGTGATAGGTATTCGCGCTGAATGATCAATCCGGTTCTATTCATGACGCGGCATTTTGAACGGTTCTGATAAAGATGTCATTAACGGTCGGAACCACCTCCGAGAAGTGGTCGATCTGAATGCTTGGTAAAAGCTTCTGCAGCAGATCGTTCGAAGACGCACCATTGGTAAGTTGAATGCGAGTGCTGCTCGAATCTTGCTCCAATACTACCATGTCGGCAGACAATTCAGTGGGCAATGTCCCGCGATGGAACTCTACCTTGAAGATCCCGTTTTTATAGTCTTCTTTGATCTTGCTGAGCTTTCCATCGAGTATCTTTTTCGACTTGTTGATCAGTGCGATATGATCGCACATTTCTTCAACGCTCTCCATCCGGTGGGTGGAGAATATAACGGTAGAACCCCGCTCACGCAACCGCATAATTTCGTCCTTGATCAGGTTTGCATTGATGGGGTCGAATCCGCTGAACGGCTCGTCGAAGATCAAGAGTTTGGGTTCGTGAAGTACCGTAGTGATGAACTGTACTTTTTGAGCCATTCCTTTACTCAGTTCCTCTACCTTTTTATCCCACCAATCGATCATGTCCATCCGCTTGAACCAATCTTTCAGTTTAGCTTTGGCATCGGACGTGCTCATTCCTTTTAGGCGAGCGAGGTACAGAGCCTGCTCACCGACCTTCATTTTCTTGTACAAGCCGCGCTCCTCGGGTAAATAACCGATTTGCTCGATATGTTCGGGCTTTAAGGGCGTGCCATCGAGCACGATTCGGCCCGAATCGGGAGCCGTGATCTGATTGATGATTCGAATTAGACTGGTTTTACCTGCTCCATTGGGCCCAAGTAATCCAAAGATCGATTCCTTTGGAACCTCTATGGAAACGTCGTCGAGGGCGCGATGCCCTGAGTAATCCTTTACGATTTGCTCTGCTAAGAGTAGACTCATAGTTATAAAATAAAAAAAGGGTCACCGAAGTGCCCCCTAATATATCCATTAAGAGAACATTTCCTTTACTCGATCAAAGAAGGATTTGTCGTTTTGATTCGGCTTTGGCTTTCCGCGATCACTTTCACGGAACCGTTCAAAGAATTCTCGTTCTTCTTTGCTGAGACTCTGAGGGGTCCAAACGTTAATATGAACCAACAGATCTCCTTTACCGTAGTGTTCAACCCTAGGCAAACCCTTACCTTTGAGGCGTAGGATCTTGCCGCTCTGGACGCCTGCATGGAGACTTATTCGAGCTTTACCGCTAACCGTTGGTACTTCTACTTTTGTCCCCAATACGGCATCCGACAGGCTAATGTACAAGTCGAAGTGAAGGTTGCTTCCTTCGCGATGTAGCGACTCGTGAGCAATTTCTTCGATTACCACGATCAAATCTCCGGCGGGTCCCCCTTTGGGTCCTGCGTTACCCTTTCCACGAACGTTCAATTGCATTCCGTCGCTTACTCCGGCCAGAACTTTGATCTCTACCACTTCCTCAAAGCACTCCAACCCATCGGCATTGACACCGGGCTCTTTGCTGCTCACGATCTTTCCGTCACCACCACATTGTGGACACGTTGAGGCCGTTTGCATACGACCCAAAATGGTCTCTGTAACACGATTCACACGGCCTATTCCATTACAAGTGGGGCAAGTCGAGTAACTCACCTTCCCCGTATTCTTCATTCGCGCCACCTTCACTTTCTTGGTGGTTCCGTTGGCAACCTCTTCAAGGGTCATTTTTACGCGAATTCTCAAGTTACTTCCTCGGCGAGCACGTGCGCCACCGCGTCCGCCACCACCGCCACCAAAGAAGCTGTCGAACGGCGAACCACCTCCGCCGAAGATATCTCCGAACTGGCTGAAGATGTCGTCCATGTTCATGCTGCCCCCACCAAAGCCACCTCCGCCCATACCGGCGTGGCCAAAACGGTCGTATTTCGCGCGTTTTTCACTGTTGCTCAAGACCTCATAGGCCTCGGCAGCTTCCTTAAAGCGCGATTCCGCATCCTTGTCGTCGGGGTTCTTATCCGGGTGATACTTAAGCGCGAGCTTGCGATAGGCCTTCTTGATCTCTGTAGCCTCCGCATCCCGCGATACTCCCAGTACGTCGTAATAATCTCTCTTCTCCGCCATGTTATCTTATTGTCCTACGACCACCTTTGCGTAGCGAATTACGCGATCGTTCAATAGGTAGCCTTTCTCAACTTCATCGACTACCTTCCCTTTGAGATCATCTTCAGGTGCCGGTATTTGAGTAATGGCCTCATGGTAATCCGTGTCCAACGGCTGACCAACGGTCGAATCCATTTCCTGCAGCCCTTTTTGCTCCAGAGTCTTTTTTAATTTGTTGTGAATGAGCTCCACACCTTCAACCAAACCGCTCACTTCTTTGGCGTCTTGCATCGACTTCAATGCGCGATCGAAATCGTCTAGAACGGGCAGTATGGCCGTCATCAATTCTTCCGTTGAACGCCCGATCAGTTCAATTCGTTCACGGGCTGTACGCCGCTTGTAGTTCTCGAATTCAGCGAATAACCGCAGGTACTTATCCTTAGCTTTTTGAAGCTCATCTTCCTCGTTCTCAGAGGTGTTCTGGCCCTCGCGGGCCGATGTGTCCTCCTCGGACCCTTGAACCTCTTGCTCTTCTACTTGAGCTTGTACTTCGTTATTCTCAGGTTCTTCGTGTTTCTTTTTCTTCGCCATCGGTCTGTCTATTTACCCCGCTTCAATCAAAAGGCAGACCAGTCTTGAAATTGTGTCAGAATGTCACTCTCCGGCGATCTGTGCCAGCTTGTTCATCAGCGCAGCTCCACGGAGATTCTTGGCAACGATTACCCCGTTACCGTCGATCAAATAGTTGGTCGGTATACTATTCACGCGGTACAGCGATACCACGGCCGAACGCCACCCCTGAAGCTCACTCACATGATAGCGCCAGGCCAATTGATCCTGCTGAATGGCTTTGAGCCACGATTCCTTCGCATTACTCTGACGCGGAGTACCGTCCAACGACACGCTGTATACGGTAAAACCTTCAAATCCGTTCAATACGTAGTTCTGATATTTCTGGTAAGTAGCCACGACGTTCGGATTCTCGCGACGACAAGGACCACACCAACTCGCCCAAAAATCGATCAAGACATATTGACCCCGGAGATCGCTGAGCTTAACCACTTTTCCGTCTTGGTTCTTCAATTCGATCTCAGGAGCGATGTCTCCAATATTCAGTCCTACTTCCTGCGCATTGCAGTTCGGGTTTACAGCGAATACAAGCCCTGCCATAAGCAGCGCTGAAAACAATAACGTCTTCATGATTGCAAAGAGAATTAGTCGATTCGTATAATATCTGCACCAATAGCGTTCAAACGCTCATCAATGTTCTCGTAACCGCGGTCGATCTGCTCAATATTGTGGATAGTACTTCTGCCATCGGCACTCAGGGCCGCGATCAACAGGGAAATTCCCGCACGAATATCGGGGGAGGTCATGGTGGTCGCCTTGAGTTGAGTTTGTCGATCGAGCCCGATCACGGTAGCCCGGTGCGGATCGCAAAGTATGATCTGCGCTCCCATATCGATCAGCTTATCGACAAAGAACAAGCGGCTCTCAAACATCTTCTGATGGATCAACACACTTCCACGTGCCTGAGTAGTTGTTACCAGGATCACACTCAATAGGTCAGGAGTAAGACCCGGCCACGGTGCATCCGCGATCGTCATGATAGAACCGCCGATGAACGATTCAATTTCGTAATGCGCCTGCGGCGCGATGTGGATGTCGTCGCCCTTGCGTTCCAGATTGATCCCCAATCGACGGAACGTCGTGGGGATAACCCCGAGATATTCATAGGCCACGTTCTTGATCGTCAGATCCGATTCGGTCATGGCCGCCATTCCGATATATGATCCAATTTCGATCATGTCGGGTAAACAACGGTGTTCACATCCTTTAAGATCTTCGACGCCTGTGATCTTCAGTAAATTGGATCCAATACCTTCGATCTGTGCTCCCATTGAAACCAGCATGCGACACAACTGCTGTAAGTAAGGTTCGCAAGCCGCATTGTAGATCGTGGTTACTCCATCGGCCATCGTAGCGGCCATAACGATATTCGCCGTACCGGTCACCGAAGCTTCGTCGAGCAACATATAAGTGCCTTTCAAGCGATCAGTAGTAACCTGATAAAACGATGCGGTGTCGTCGTAATTGAACTCGGCTCCCAAGTTTTGAAATCCAATGAAATGCGTATCAAGTCTGCGAAGTCCGATCTTGTCGCCTCCAGGGCGTGGGATATAACCCTTTCCGAAACGCGTGAGCAACGGACCCACGATCATGATGGACCCGCGAAGAGCAGCTCCTTTTTGTTTGAATGCATGGGAGTCGAGATAAGCCAAGTTGACTTCGTTGGCCTTGAACGAATAGTCGTTAGGCCCCAGTTTCTCGACTTTGACTCCTAAGTCGACCAACAATTCGATGAGTTTGTTCACATCCCGAATGTTCGGGATGTTTCTGATGATTACCTTTTCGGGAGTAAGCAACACGGCGCAAATGACCTGAAGTGCTTCGTTCTTTGCTCCTTGAGGCGTAATCGACCCCGATAGCGGTTTACCGCCATTAATGATGAAGGTGGACATGGATGAGCAATCTTATTTTCGGTGTTTGTAGTTTCGTTTTTTTCCTCCTTTTTTACGCTGAGTACGCGGTTTGCTGATGTTGCCTGTTGAGCTTACCAAATCTTTGGTTTCGGCCAACTCTTGCTCTTCGTTCAACTCGAGCTCACCATTCGAGAATTCGTTCAAGTGATTCAGGATCACTTTGTCCTCAACGGAATCCTTGTTCCAGTTCAGATAGCTCTTCTTCATATGATTCGCTAACTGCTTCACCATCTGAGGGCGATGCTCCAAATCCTTCATTTCGCTGGCGGCTTCAATCATTTTAATGATGTACTTGCCGTAGTAGCGATAGCGAATTCGCTCCTGTGGATAGGCCACGGTATCAGGGCGTTCCTCGAACGATTCTCTCGTTGGCTTTGGATACGGAGAGTCGACATCTAGCTTAAAATCACTCATAATGAATAAGTGATCCCACAGTTTGTGTTTGAAATCAGGTACGTCTCGGAGGTGAGGGTTCAGATTTCCAATAACGTCTATGATCGCCTGCGCCACCTTCTGTCGCTTTTCTTTGTCTTCGATCGTTACCGCGTAATCCACCATTTGCTGAACATGCCGTCCATATTCAGGTATCTTCAGTATCTCCTTATCCGTATTGTACTGCATCGTAATATCTACTTGTTTCGCAAAGGTAACCAATTATAGTTCCTTTAGCTTAGCGAACTTGAGCAGGAGCTTCTTTTCGCCGTGTCGGTCGAAATGGACTACCGCTTTCTGGTTTGGACCACTCCCTTCTAACCGGACCACTTCCCCGGCACCAAAACGCTCGTGAGCAATGCGCATACCTTGAGTGAGTTGCAATCCGAATTCGAAATCACCGCCGCCCGTCGACGGAGCGGACCTGCGTTCACTTTGTCCGATGGGTTTCATGTTCGATTTTAGTCCCAAGGGTTTGGGATGTTCAGTCGCCGGTTTTTTCCGCGCACTTCCATTTCCGGCCGCAGGCCGCCGTTCTCTTCCTCCTCCAAAATCCACTCGGTATTTCTCGGGTACGGCCTGATTCCGACGTTCGGTGGGAATGAGCCAGTCGAGGAAATGGTCTTCGATCTCTTCGAGGAATCGACTCGGTTCGTTATCGATCACCTTACCCCATCGATAGCGTTGAAGGGAGTAGGTGAGGGTTGCGCTTGTTTCGGCTCGTGTCAGAGCTACGTAGAAGAGACGGCGCTCTTCTTCGAGGTCGCTGCGCGAGTTTACGGCCATCATACTTGGAAAAAGATCTTCTTCGAGACCTACGATGAAAACGTGCGGAAACTCGAGTCCCTTCGCCAAGTGGATGGTCATCAGACTCACTTTGTTGTGGTCGTTCGGGTCGTCGTTGTCCTGGTCGGTGATGAGGCTAACCTCCTCCAAAAACGCAGGCAGATCAGTGCGTCGGGTTTCGTTGGGCCCCTCCTTGCCTTCTTCGATGAACTCCTTGATACTATTGAGAAGCTCCTGAATATTCTCGGCCCTGCTGATGCCTTCAGGGGTTTGGTCGTCGTTGGGTTCCTTGAGTATTCCCGCCTGCTGTGCAATATGTTGGGCAAGGGCAAAGGCATCGTGGGATTCGGTCATCGCGCGAAAACTCTGGATCATGGTAGCGAAGTTGATCAGCTTTCGCTGCACACCCGAAGACAACCCTACTTGTGGGTAGGCGTCGATACGTTCGCATAGATCCCAAAGAGAGCACTTGAAATTATTGGCTGCAACGGTCAGTCGTTGCATCGTAGTATCGCCGATCCCGCGTTTGGGGTAATTGATCACTCGGCGAAAAGCCTCTTCGTCGTTGTGATTGAGGGTCAGACGCAAATAGGCGAGCAGGTCTTTGACTTCGCGCCGTTGATAAAAGGATACGCCACCGTAAATGCGATAAGGGATATTCCGCTTCCGAAGTGCATCTTCAATACTCCTCGATTGGGCGTTCGTTCGGTACAGAACGGCAAAATCGCCCAGACTGCGGTTTTCTCTAGCTTGCCGCTCCCAGATGGACCCGGCGACGTATTGACCTTCCTGATTATCGGAAATGGCTTGGTACACTCGGATTTTTTTACCTTCCTTATTCGAAGTCCATACCTCTTTTTGAAGTTGGTCCGGGTTGTGTTTAATGACCGAGTTCGCTGCGCCAACGATCATCTTGGTACTCCGATAATTCTGTTCGAGCTTCAGCGCAGGGGCATCGGGGTAATCGCGATTGAAGTTCAAGATGTTCTTGATGTTCGCTCCTCGAAAAGCATAGATGGACTGAGCATCGTCACCCACAACGCAGATATTCTCGTAGCGGCTCGCCAAGGCTTTGACGATCAGGTACTGAGCGTGGTTGGTATCTTGGTACTCATCGACCAGCAAGTACTTGAATCGCTGCTGATACTTGGCCAACACCTCGGGGAACTTGTTCAAAAGTTCATTGGTCTTCACCAACAGATCGTCGAAGTCCATTGCCCCTGCCCTAAAACAACGATCGACATACATTTCGTAGATCTTCCCGGTCTCGGGCCGCTTTGAGGCGCTGTCCTGCTCTTGCAATTCCGGAATGTCCCAATACGCCTGCGGCGTGATGAGGGAGTTCTTGAAACTGCTGATGCGCCCTTGAATCTGTTTCGGCTTGTACAGATCGGTGTCGAGGTTCTGCTCTTTGATGATGTTTCCGATGAGCTTCCGCGAATCTTCTGTGTCGTAAATGGTGAAGTTACTCGGATATCCGAGCTTATCGGCCTCTACGCGAAGTATGCGAGCAAATACCGAGTGAAAGGTGCCCATCCAAAGGTTTCGCGCCTCGGTGCCGCCAACGATCCTTTGAATACGATCCTTCATTTCGCGTGCGGCCTTGTTCGTAAATGTCAGCGCCAATATGTTGAATGGATCAACTCCGAGGGCCATGAGGTGCGCGATCCGGTATGTCAAAACTGTGGTCTTTCCCGATCCTGCACCGGCGATGATCATCAGCGGCCCTTCTGTATGTTCAACCGCTAATCGCTGCGGCTCGTTCAATTGTGCTAGGTAATCCGTACTCATAAATCCTGCTTCTGGGCCAAAAGTAAATAAATACGAAGCTGCCTCGAGGCCAACCTGTCGCCATTTATTAACGTTTAGCTCAATAAAGTGGATTCATTATCTTTCTAGCTCAATAAAGTGGATTCATTATCTTTCTAGTTCAATAAAGTGGATTCATTATCTTTCGTTGCAAACCCCTCGTCATGAAAAAACGTCTGATCCTCTCCTTGGTTGTACTTACAACTGCTCTTCAAGCTCAGGTCATTGCGCCGGCCGATACCTTCCTCTGTCAAGGAGGCCCGCTTCCTCTAACAGCGACCTATCTCGGTGGGGGTGGATCGACATCTTATGCCGATTCCATTATTCCCTTCTTTTGGGAGACAGCTCAATTAAGCGGTGTATATAATGGACCGGATGATCAGCATTCGGGGGTGGTGAATATTGGATTCGATTTTTGCTTCTACGGACAAACCTACAGCCAGGTAGTCGTTTCAACGAATAACTATATCACCTTCGATTTAACGAATGGCGGCGGATTCTCGCCTTGGACTACCCAAGCCATCCCAAATCCGAACGAGCCACTTGCGGCGATCATGGGGCCTTGGGTCGATATCAATCCGGCCACGGGAGGTAATATTACTTATGGAACGGTCGGAACGGCACCGAACCGTAAGTTCGTAGCGAGCTATAATAATATCCCGATGTTCTCGTGTTCACAAATCATATACAGAGGTCAGATCGTGATCTACGAAACCTCGAACCTCATTGAAACACACATCGAGAACTTGCCCCTTTGCTCCAGCTGGAACGGAGGTAATTCCGTTCACGGGCTTCACAACGAAACGGGAACCCAGGCCTACACCGTCGCTGGCCGCAACAACACGCCATACACCGTTCAATTCGAGGGCCGCCGTTTTTATGGAACCGGTGCCGCGAATGTCGTTTGGTACGATGAGAACTTGAACGCCTTGGATACGGGATTGACCGTTACCGTAAACCCAACGTCTTCAACCACGTACTTCTTGGGTTTGGTATGCGGTGGTATTCAGGACTCGGTTCGCGTGCAGATCGGAGTCGTCGGTGCTAGCTTCAATACACAGGACGAGTCTTGCTATTCAGCCGATGATGGAATAGCAACGGTGAACCTTCCTAATAACGGAGGGCAGTGGGATGTCACCTGGCTCGATGTCTTTGGGAATACCCTGCAGGTCGATAACAACATCACCACCGCGGCAACGCTTAACGGACTCGAAGCGGGGGCTTACTACGTCGAAATGTACGACCAGGTGAATGACTGTGCCGTGATCGACACCGTTTACATCAACCAGCCACCGCCCATCGTGCTCAACGAACAGGTTCAAAATGCATTTTGCGATCAGAATAATGGAATTATCGATCTCGCCCTCGCGGGCGGATACGGACCTTTGACCTTCAGTTGGGACGATGGCACGGTATCGCTTGACCGCGATAACCTGACGCCGGGAGACTATACCATATATGTACAGGATAGTATTGGATGTGATACAACGGCAACCTTTACCATATTAAATGAGTTTCCGGTCGATGCCGACTTTACGGCCACACCTATGAGCGGATTGGCTCCTTTGACGGTGAACTTCAATGACCTCACTACCGGCGCCGATGGCTACACCGTGGACTTTGGAAACGGTGATACGGGCTTTGATCCCGATACCACATATACTTTTGAGGAGAACGGCCTATTTACTATTGTGATGGTCGGCTATGATTCACTTTCCGGTTGTACGGATACGGCAACTCTGGTGATCGACGTAACGAGCGACCCAAGGGTGTTGATGCCCAACGTATTTTCACCTGGAGGAAACTTTCCGTATTACAATGCCGTAACCTCAAACGACAGCACGGCCAACATCGATCAGTTCACGGGGGTCATTTACACGCGTTGGGGCAACGCGGTATACGAATGGACCAACTGGGAAGATCAGACAGCGGGATGGGATGGAACCGTGAACGGTTCAAAGGCCAGCGAGGGTGTTTACTACTACGCGGTCAAGGCGGTCGGATCCAATGGAAAAGCCATAGAGCAAAGCGGGCACCTGACGTTGATCCGCAACGACTAAACTACACCTTATATAATAAGTTGCACTTCGCGCCGCTAGGCGCAAATTTTCCATTTGAAAATACGCGCATAACACTCAGTTATTTTCCCATTCTAACCTATTGCAAGTTAGATTTTTTGTCATACCTTTGCAGTCCCTAAAAAACTGGGGTATTGTATTTTATCTGATCGGAACACAATTGTAAGTATATGCCAACGATACAGCAGCTTGTAAGAAAAGGCAGAAAACAGATTGAAAAGAAAAGTAAATCTGCCGCTTTGGACGCTAGTCCACAACGCCGAGGAGTATGCACTCGTGTGTACACCACGACGCCCAAGAAACCGAACTCAGCGATGCGTAAAGTAGCGCGTGTTCGTTTGACGAATGGTAAGGAGGTCAACGCCTACATCGGGGGTGAAGGGCACAACCTGCAGGAGCACAGTATTGTGTTGGTGCGTGGAGGTCGTGTGAAGGATTTGCCCGGTGTGCGTTACCACATCGTTCGTGGGGCTTTGGATACAGCTGGTGTTGAAGGTCGTTTGCAACGTAGATCAAAATATGGTGCTAAGCGTCCTAAGAAATAATTTTCGATAACAGTCTATAGAGATGAGAAAAACAAAATCGAAAAAAAGAGAGCTGCTGCCAGATCCTAAGTTCCAGGATCCGATGGTAACGCGTTTCGTGAACAACATGATGTTGGACGGTAAAAAAAGTACCGCTTTCGACATTTTCTACGAAGCAATGGATTTATTAGATGCTAAGTCTGAGAACAGTGGATTAGAGACTTGGAAAGAAGCGTTGACGAATGTAATGCCTCACGTTGAGGTGCGTAGTCGTCGTGTTGGTGGTGCTACTTTTCAGATTCCGATGCAGATTCGTCCCGATCGTAAGATCAGCATGGCTATGAAATGGCTCATCAGCTACAGCCGTGCTCGTAACGAAAAAACAATGGCTCAGCGTTTGGCAAATGAGATCTTGGCTGCGGCCAAGGAAGAAGGTGCTGCGGTTAAGAAGCGTCAAGATACGCACCGTATGGCCGAGGCCAACAAGGCATTCTCTCATTTCCGATTCTAATAATACACAGACACTTTTAACTCGTCATGGCAAAAAAACAAGACCTCCGTTTCGTTCGTAACATTGGGATTATGGCTCACATCGACGCCGGTAAGACTACTACTACCGAGCGTATTCTGTTCTACACCGGTGTTAGTCACAAGATCGGTGAGGTACACGATGGAGCCGCGACCATGGACTGGATGGAGCAGGAGCAGGAGCGTGGAATCACCATTACCTCAGCTGCTACGACTTGTTTCTGGAACTTCCCGACTGTGCAAGGTCAACCAGTTCCTGAAACACAACAATACAAGATCAACATCATCGACACCCCGGGACACGTTGACTTTACCGTGGAGGTAGAGCGTTCACTGCGTGTATTGGATGGTGCCGTAGCATTGTTCTGCGCAGTAGGTGGAGTTGAGCCACAGTCTGAGACCGTATGGCGTCAGGCTGATAAGTACAAAGTGCCTCGTATCGGATTCGTTAACAAGATGGACCGTTCGGGTGCAGATTTCTTTAGCGTTATTTCTCAAGTAAATGAGCACTTGCACGGAAATCCGGTTCCACTTCAGGTGCCGATCGGTACAGAAGCTGACTTCCGGGGTGTTGTTGATTTGATCAGCAACGAAGCTGTTATTTGGGACGACGAGAATTTCGGAAGCACCTACAAAGTAGTTGACATTCCAGAAGACTTGAAAGAAACTTTAGCCGAGTGGCGCGAGAAACTCGTAGAGGCGGTAGCTGAATACGACGATGCGTTGATGGAGAAGTTCTTCGACGATCCCGAGAGCATTACCGAAGAGGAAATGATCGAAGCGATCCGCAAGGCGACCATCGACATGACCATCACTCCAATGCTTTGTGGTTCTGCCTTTAAAAATAAAGGAGTTCAGACCGTATTGGATGCTGTAATGCGTTACTTGCCTTCACCGGTTGAGATCGAGGCTATCACAGGAACTAACCCTGACACTGATGAAGAGGAGAAGCGTCGTCCTACGACCGAGGATCCATTCTCAGCGTTGGCATTTAAGATTGCGACTGACCCATTCGTTGGTCGCCTATGCTTCTTCCGCGTGTATTCAGGTGAGCTTCCAGCGGGATCTTACGTGTACAACACACGCACGAACAAGAAAGAGCGTATCTCTCGTTTGTTCCAGATGCACTCAAATAAGCAGAATCCAATCGAATTGATCGGAGCTGGTGATATTGGTGCCGGTGTAGGATTTAAAGATATCCGTACTGGAGATACCCTTTGCGACGAGAAAAAACCTATCGTACTTGAGTCAATGACCTTCCCGGAGCCGGTAATCGGAGTGGCGGTTGAGCCTAAGACTCAAGCCGACGTAGATAAAATAGGTCAGGCCTTGGCTAAATTGGCCGAAGAAGATCCAACGTTCCGTGTAGCAACTGACGAAGATTCGGGTCAGACCGTGATCAGTGGAATGGGTGAGTTGCACTTGGACATTATTATAGACCGTATGCGTCGCGAGTTCAAAATTGAATTGAACCAAGGTGCTCCTCAAGTACAGTACAAAGAAACCATCACCACAACCGTGGATCACCGCGAGGTTTACAAGAAACAAACTGGTGGTCGTGGTAAATTTGCGGATATCGTGATCTCACTCGGACCGGTTGAGGACGAGAAAGAGCAAGGACTGGAGTTTGTGGATGAGATCAAAGGAGGTAATATTCCTAAAGAATTCATCCCATCTGTTCAGAAAGGTTTCCAAGATTCGATGAAGAACGGTCCTTTGGCGGGGTACGAGATCGACTCAATGAAAGTAACCTTGAAGGATGGATCGTTCCACCCTGTGGATTCGGATCAGTTGTCGTTCGAGTTGGCCGCAAAGATGGCCTTCCGCGAGGCTGCCAGAAAAGCTTCTCCTGTACTGCTCGAGCCTATCATGAAGGTTGAAGTCGTTACCCCTGAAGAGAACATGGGTGATGTAGTGGGTGATTTGAACCGCCGTCGTGGTCAGGTAGCCGGAATGGATTCACGTGCGGGTGCACAGGTGATCAAAGCCGATGTGCCATTGTCTGAAATGTTCGGTTACGTAACTGATTTGCGCACTATCACTTCGGGTCGCGGAACTTCAACCATGGAGTTTAGTCACTATGCTCCGGCACCAAACAACGTGGCCGAAGAAGTGATCGCAAAAGTTAAAGGTAAAGCACAGACTGCTTAATATAGTCGAAAGATGAGCCAGAAAATTAGAATCAAATTAAAATCCTACGATCACAACTTGGTAGACATGTCTGCCGAGAAGATCGTAAAGACGGTGAAGAGTACGGGTGCGATCGTTAATGGTCCCATCCCGCTGCCAACCAAGAAGCGCATTTTCACTGTGCTTCGTTCACCTCACGTGAATAAGAAGTCTCGTGAGCAGTTCCAATTGAGTTCTTTCAAGCGCTTGTTGGACATCTATAGTTCATCATCTAAAACGATTGACGCTTTGATGAAACTCGAATTGCCGAGTGGGGTCGAGGTGGAGATCAAAGTGTGATAATTTAAAAGGGATTCCAGATGTCAGGAATTATCGGAAAAAAGGTCGGAATGACCAGTATTTTTGACGAGCAGGGTAAGAACCATGCTTGTACGGTCATTGAGGCTGGGCCATGCGTGGTCACTCAGGTGAAGACCATAGAAAAAGAAGGCTACAGCACCGTTCAGCTCGGATTTGACGAGCGCAGTGAAAAGAGCACTGGTCAGGCTTTGACCGGACACTTCAAGAAAGCTAAGTCCACTCCAAAGCGCAAAGTCGTAGAATTCCGTAAGGACTTCGGACGTGATTTGACCTTGGGAGATACTGTTACCGTGGATTTGTTTGAACCAGGAGAGTACGTGCACGTTACGAGCAACGCTAAAGGTCAGGGTTTCCAAGGGGTAGTAAAGCGTCACGGTTTTGGTGGAGTTGGTCAACGTACTCACGGTCAACATAACCGCGAGCGTGCTCCCGGTTCGATCGGAGCAGCTTCTTATCCGGCACGTGTATTCAAAGGAATGCGCATGGCGGGTCAAACAGGAAACCAACGGGTAACTATTGAGAACCTCGAGGTTTTAAGAGTGGTACCTGAAAAGAATTTGTTGGTGGTTAAAGGTTCGGTTGCCGGACCAAAGAACTCCTACTTAATCATTCGTAAGTGATGAATTTAGCAGTATTAGATAAAAACGGAAAAGACACAGGGCGCAAAGTCACCCTGAACGATTCCATCTTCGGAGTAGAACCGAACGACCACGCGATCTATTTGGATGTTAAGCAGTATTTGGCCAATCAGCGTCAGGGTACTCACAAAGCCAAAGAGCGCGCTGAGATCGCCGGAAGTACCCGTAAGATTAAGAAGCAAAAAGGAACAGGTACTGCCCGTGCAGGTAGTATAAAGTCTCCGATCTTCCGCGGTGGTGGTCGAATTTTTGGACCGCAGCCACGAAACTACGGGTTCAAACTGAACAAGAAAGTGAAGCGTTTGGCTCGTGTCTCGGCTTTGAGCTATAAGGCTAAAGACTCGAATATCGTTGTTTTGGAGAATCTCAATTTTGACTCTCCAAAGACCAAAGATTTCGCAGTAGTCCTTTCAGCAGTTAGTGGTGATTCGAAAAAATCACTAGTTGTGCTGGCTGAGCCAAATAAAAACGTACATTTGTCCTCCCGAAATTTACAGGGTGTTGAAATCGTAACTGCCTCAGAATTAAATACTTACAAAACTTTAGAGGCAAATAAGTTGATTTTGACTGAAGGGTCAATTGAAAAGATTGAAACCTTATTAAGCGAATAGAAATCATGAGTGTATTGGTCAAACCGATTATTACGGAAAAAATGACGGGGCTGGCAGAGGACCTGAATCAATACGGTTTCTTGGTTGCCCGAGGTGCTAATAAGGTCGAGATCAAGAAAGCTATTGAGAGCAAATACGGCGTGTCAGTTACAGAGGTGCGCACGGTGAACTATAATGGAAAGAGTAAGTCTCGTTATACCAAAGGGGGTATGATCGAGGGTAAAACTAACTCATATAAGAAGGCGATCGTGTCCGTCGCGGAAGGCGAAATGATCGACTTCTATAGCAATATATAATTGAGATGGCTGTAAAGAGATTAAGACCGACAACTCCAGGGCAGCGTTTTCGTTTCGCGAACAATTACGAGAACGTAACTACGGATAAACCTGAAAAAGGACTGACCAAGGGAAAGTCTAAGTCAGGTGGTCGTAACAATTCGGGTAAAATGACCATGCGCTACGTTGGTGGTGGTCACAAGCGTCGGTACAGAGCTATCGACTTCAAGCGCGATAAATTTGACGTTCCTGGAGTCGTCGCTTCTATTGAGTATGATCCAAACCGAAGTGCGCGTATCGCGTTGATTAAGTACGCTGACGGAGGAAAGCGTTACATCCTAGCTCCTAACGGTTTGAATGTTGGTCAAGAGGTCATCTCTGGTAAGGGAGCACCTGTTAATGCAGGTAATGCATTGTACTTGAGTGAAATTCCATTGGGTACCATTATCCACAACATAGAGTTGCGTCCTGGTCAGGGAGGTATGATGGCGCGTAGTGCCGGTACATATGCTCAGTTGGCAGCTCGTGAAGGGCGTTACGCGGTATTGAAAACGCCTTCTGGCGAAACCCGTATGATCCTCGTTACATGTTTGGCGACTATCGGAGTCGTTTCGAACAGTGATCACGCTTTGGAGCGTCTGGGTAAGGCTGGTCGTAAGCGCTGGCTAGGTCGTCGTCCACGTACTCGTGGTGTTGCTATGAACCCGGTCGATCACCCAATGGGCGGTGGCGAAGGCCGTCAGTCAGGAGGTCACCCACGCTCGCGCAACGGTGTTCCTGCTAAAGGATTCAAAACCCGTGCTAAGAAAAAAGCTAGCAACCGTTATATCATTGAACGTAGAAAGAAATAAGTCATGGCAAGATCATTAAAAAAAGGCCCATACGTACACTTCAAACTTGAGCGCAAGGTATTGGCACAAGCAGAAAGTGGTAAAAAGGGTGTGATTAAGACCTGGTCTCGTGCGTCAATGATCACTCCTGATTTCGTCGGAATGACGATTGCAGTGCACAACGGACGTCAATTCGTTCCAGTATATGTTACGGAGAACATGGTTGGTCACAAATTGGGTGAGTTCGCATTGACGAGCACATTCCGTGGACACGCAGGTAACAAGAAAGACAAGGGCAAACGATAATTGTCTAATTAGAGAAAAGAATTAGAAATGGGTTCAAGAAAACACAACGTAGCGGAAGCGCGCAAAGAGGCAAACAAAGAAGTAGCCTTTGCAAAACTACGCAATTGTCCGACCTCGCCTCGCAAAATGCGCTTGGTCGCTGATATGGTTCGCGGAATGAACGCAGATAAAGCGTTGTTTATGTTGAAGTACTCCAATAAGGAGGCTGCTCAACGTATGGAGAAGCTTTTGCAGAGTGCGATCGCGAATTGGGAACAGAAGTTCGATGCGGCCTTTGATGTCGACTCAGGTTTGTATATCAAGGAAGTGTATGTAGATAGCGCCCGCATGTTGAAGCGTTTGCAAACTGCTCCTCAAGGACGAGCTCATAGAATTCGTAAGCGTTCTAACCACGTTACTATGGTTTTGGATACGCGCAAAAACACTGAAGAATAAGATACGATGGGACAGAAGACGAATCCAATAGGTAATAGACTTGGTATCATTCGCGGATGGGAGTCGAATTGGTACGGCGGAGAGGATTACGGCGATAAACTCGCCGAGGACAAGAAAGTTCGCAACTACCTGTATGCTCGCTTGTCTAAAGCTAGTGTATCTCGAATCATCATCGAGCGTACGTTGAAATTGGTCACAGTGACCATCACAACTGCTCGTCCAGGAATCATTATCGGAAAAGGCGGTCAAGAGGTTGATAAGTTGAAAGAGGAGTTGAAGAAACTTACCGGAAAGGAAGTCCAAATTAACATCTTCGAGATCAAGCGCCCCGAATTGGACGCGCATTTGGTAGCGTCTAGTATCGCCCGCCAAATCGAAGGACGTATCTCTTACCGTCGTGCAACTAAAATGGCTATTGCAGCTGCCATGCGAATGGGAGCAGAAGGTATCAAAATCCAGATCAGTGGTCGATTGAATGGTTCCGAGATGGCTCGTACTGAGATGTTCAAGGATGGTCGTACTCCATTGCACACATTCCGTGCGGATATTGACTATGCATTGATCGAAGCACACACGACTTACGGACGTTTGGGTGTGAAAGTTTGGATCATGAAAGGCGAGGTATTCGGTAAGCGTGACTTGTCGAATGTCCTTGGACAGAAAGCTGGTAAAGCAGCAGCTCAAGGTGGCGGCGGTGGCCGACGTCCAGCTGGAGGAAGAAGAAGAAAGAAGTAAGAAGAAAAGATAAAAGGCAACTAAGATGTTACAGCCGAAAAGAACCAAATTTCGTCGCGTACAGAAGGGTCGCATGAAGGGGAACGCTCAACGCGGAAACCAGTTGGCCTTCGGAGCTTTTGGTATCAAAGCACTCGAACAAACGTGGATGACATCTCGTCAGATCGAGGCTGCTCGTATTGCAGCTACACGTTACATGAAACGTGAAGGACAGCTTTGGATTCGCGTATTTCCCGATAAGCCGATCACTAAGAAACCAGCAGAGGTTCGAATGGGTAAGGGTAAAGGAGCGCCAGAATACTGGGCAGCGGTTGTAAAGCCGGGCCGTATGTTGTTCGAGCTTGATGGAGTTCCAATGGATGTGGCGAAAGAGGCACTCCGTTTGGCCGCTCAGAAGCTGCCGATCACGACCAAGTTTGTTGTACGCCGAGACTATACTGGACAATAATATTGCCGAGATGAAACAATCAGTAATCATTGAAATGTCGACAGCCGAATTGATCGAGCGTATCGGCGAGGAGAATAACCGTTTGGCAGAGCTTAAGATGAGTCACGCAGTTTCTCAATTGGAAAATCCTATGGAATTGCGTCAAATGAGAAAGACCATTGCTCGCTTGAACACTGAATTGACCAAGAGAAACGCAGAACAAGCCTCCAATTAATTTGGCTTTATGGAAACAACAGCAAGAAATTTAAGGAAAGAGCGTATCGGTATCGTAACCAGCAATAAGATGGATAAATCGGCTGTGGTTATGATCGAGCGCAAAGTAAGGCACCCGATGTACGGAAAATTCGTGAAGAAGACTTCTAAGTTCATGATTCACGATGAGCAGAACGACTGCAACATCGGCGATACGGTTCGTATTATGGAAACGCGTCCAATGAGCAAGAACAAGAATTGGCACTTGTTAGAAATTATTGAAAGAGCGAAGTAATGTTACAGCAGGAGTCACGTCTGAAAGTTGCGGATAACACAGGAGCACGGGAAGTGTTGGTGATCCGCGTTCTGGGGGGTACGAAGCGTCGTTATGCATCGGTCGGTGACAATGTCGTCGTTACGATCAAGGATGCGCTTCCTTCAGGAAGTGTGAAAAAAGGTCAGGTTTCTCGTGCTGTAGTGGTTCGCACTAAAAAAGAAGTACGTCGACCAGATGGATCTTATATCCGTTTTGACGATAACGCTTGTGTTCTTTTGAACCCAGCAGGTGAAATGCGCGGTACTCGTGTATTTGGACCAGTAGCTCGTGAGTTGCGAGACAAGCAATACATGAAAATCGTATCACTCGCTCCAGAGGTACTATAAAAAGAGAAAAAATGACCAAGCTTCATTTGAAAAAAGGAGATAGTGTACAAGTGATCGCTGGAGAGTACAAAGGCGAGCAGGGAAAAGTACTTGAGGTATTCCCAGCTAAATCACGAGCTATCGTAGAAGGTGTGAACGTGGTTACAAAACACGTTAAGCCGAGTGCAGCGAATCCACAAGGTGGTATCACCGAAGAAGAGGTACCCATTCACATTTCAAATTTGATGGTTCTAGATCCTAAATCAGGAGAGCCAACCCGAATCGGACGTCGCGTGAATGATGAAGGTAAAATTGAAAGGTATTCTAAAACATCCGGGGAGGTATTGAAATGAGTGACTACAAACCGAGATTAACTACCGAGTACAAGGAGCGTATCGTTCCTGCTTTGACCGAAGAGTTTGGTTACACGAATGTAATGCGCGTACCTAAACTGAAGAAGATCGTTCTGAGCCAAGGAGTTGGTGAAGCTGTGGCTGATAAGCGAGTGATCGAATCGGCATTGGAAGAAATGACCATGATCGCAGGTCAGAAGGCCGTTTCGACTAAGTCAAAGAAGGACATCAGTAACTTCAAGTTGAGAAAAGGCATGCCTATCGGTGCACGAGTTACTCTACGTGGAGAGAGAATGTACGAATTCTTGGAGCGCCTTATCGTAGCGGCATTGCCACGTATTCGTGACTTCCGTGGGGTAGATGAGGGTTTCGATGGTCGTGGAAATTACAACCTGGGAATCACCGAGCAGATCATCTTCCCAGAGATCGATATTGATAAAGTGAACCGTATCAGCGGTATGGATATCACATTTGTAACGAGTGCCGAAACAGATGCAGAGGCAAAGGCACTTTTGAAACAATTTGGAATTCCTTTTAAAAAGTAAGCAATGGCCAAGGAATCAATGAAAGCGCGTGAGCGCAAACGTCAAGCACTGGTAGACAAATACGCGGAAAAGCGTGCAGCTTTGAAGGCTGCAGGTGACTACGAAGCACTTCAGAAATTGCCAAAGAACGCATCTCCCGTACGTCTTCATAACCGTTGCAAATTAACATGGCGCCCTAAAGGATATATGCGTCAATTCGGAATCTCAAGGGTGACTTTCCGCGAAATGGCGAATCAAGGGTTAATTCCTGGAGTAAAGAAAGCCAGCTGGTAATAAAAGAGCTTTAGAAAAATGACAACAGATCCAATTGCAGATTTATTGACTCGCATGCGAAATGCGATGTTGGCTGGACACAAAGTAGTTGATGTGCCATCTTCAAAGATCAAGGTAGAAATCGCCAAGATTCTTAAAGAACAAGGTTATATCCGCGACTACAAAGTAGAAGAAGACAACAAACAAGGTGTTTTGCGTATAGCTTTGAAATACAATGCGAAAACCAAGATGCCTGCTATCAAGAAACTTGAGCGCGTAAGCCGTCCGGGTCTTCGTCAATACAGCAACGCTGAAAAAATGCCACGCGTATTGAATGGCTTGGGAATTGCTATCGTCTCAACTTCGAATGGTGTTATGACGAACAAAATGGCTCGTCAAGAGAATGTTGGTGGAGAAGTGCTCTGCTACGTTTATTAATAAAAGAAAAGACTTAGAGGATGTCACGTATTGGTAAAAACCCGATTGAGATTCCACAAGGAGCTGAGGTCAAGATTGATGGCCAAATGGTTGGTGTGAAGGGCCCGAAAGGTGAGATGAGCCTTGAACTCTCTACCGGAATTACGGCAACGCTTGAAGAAGGTACCTTGGAATTGGTTCGTGAGAATGAATCAAAGCAGCTTAAGGCACTCCACGGTACTAATCGCGCTTTGATCAGCAACATGATAAAAGGTGTGACCGATGGTTTCACTAAATCACTGGAGCTCGTTGGAGTTGGATACCGCGCCAGTAATCAAGGTCAAAAATTGGATCTCTCTTTGGGGTACAGTCACAATATTATTTTTGAGATACCAGGCGAGGTAAAAGTTGAAACGAAGTCTGAAAAGGGACAAAACCCTACGGTTCTTTTAAGTTCTCATGACAACCAGTTATTGGGAATGGTGGCCGCAAAGATTCGTTCATTCCGCAAGCCAGAACCGTACAAAGGAAAAGGAGTGCGCTTCACTGGAGAATATATTCGTCGTAAAGCAGGTAAGGCTGCAGGTTAATAGGAGGATAGAATTATGGCATTGACAAAATCCGAAAGAAGACAACGCATTAAAATGCGTGTCCGTAAAAAAGTTACTGGAAACAACGAACGTCCTAGACTGTCAGTTTTCCGTTCCAACAAAGAGATCTACGCCCAATTGATCAATGATCTAACTGGCGAGACCATCGTAAGTGCTTCATCTTTGGAAAAGGAGATCAAATCCGAAGGAACCAAGAAAGAAGTAGCTCGTGAAGTAGGTAAGTCCGTAGCGCTTAAAGCAGCCGAGAAAGGAATTTCGGAGTGCAGCTTCGATCGCAATGGTTACCTGTATCATGGTCGTGTTAAAGAATTGGCAGAAGGCGCCCGCGAAGGAGGTCTAAAATTTTAAGGAAGATATGTTAACAGAGTACAAAAACGTCCAACGAGTTAAGCCAACCGGAATCGAACTAAAAGACCGTTTGGTTGGGATTCAACGGGTAACTAAAGTGACCAAAGGGGGTCGTACCTTCGGATTCTCTGCCATCGTGGTAGTTGGTGATGAAAACGGAGTAGTAGGAATCGGTTTGGGTAAATCGAAAGAAGTATCAGAAGCGATCACCAAAGGAATCGAGGATGCTAAGAAGAACTTGGTTCGCATTCCATTGGTTAAAGGAACCATTCCTCACGCTCAGGAAGGGAAATTCGGTGGCGCTCGCGTTTTTATTCGCCCTGCTGCCCATGGTACTGGAGTAATCGCTGGAGGTGCAATGCGCGCTGTTCTTGAGGCCGTTGGAGTTCATGATGTATTGGCGAAGTCGAAGGGATCTTCGAATCCACACAACGCTGTAAAGGCAACCATGGACGCACTTTTGAACTTGCGCGATGCAGGTGCAGTAGCAGCACAACGTGGAATCTCTGTTCAAAAAGTATTTAACGGATAATTACCATCTTCGAAATGGCTACAATTAAAGTAAAACAAGTACGAAGCGTGATCAACCGTCCCAAGCGTCAGAAGGACACAATGATCGCATTGGGCTTCAAAAAGATGAATCAAGTCGTTGAGCACAACGATACTCCTCAAATTCGAGGAATGATCGCAAAGGTGAGCCACTTGATCGAAATTGTTGAATAATTAGGCTCTGCCTGAATAATTGATAGAAATGGATTTAAGTAATCTGCAACCTGCGAAAGGATCAAACAAAAAGGGAAACCGAGTAGGCCGCGGAGAGGGAAGCAAGAAAGGCGGAACTTCCGGGCGTGGGCACAAAGGAGCGAAATCTCGCTCTGGATACTCGAAGAAGATCGGTTTTGAAGGAGGTCAAATGCCACTTCAACGTCGTGTTCCAAAATTCGGTTTCAAGAATCCTAATCGCGTTGAGTATGTAGCCATTAACCTGGATACCCTCCAGCGTTTGGTTGACGACAAAAAAGTGAAGGGAGAAATTAATATCGACACCTTCATCGCTAATGGATTTGCCAGCAAGAACGACAAGATCAAGATCTTAGGTCGTGGTGAGTTGGAAGCCAAATTGGACATTACCGTACACAAAGTCTCTGCCTCAGCCAAAAGTGCGATCGAGGAAAAGGGTGGATCTGTAAACTTGCTCTAAACCTATAGGATGAAGAAGTTTATAGAAACAATCAACAATATCTGGAAGATCGAGGAACTCCGGAATCGTATCCTAACTACATTGGGTTTTCTGCTCGTGTATCGTTTAGGATCGTACGTAGTTCTTCCGGGTATCGATCCAGCGCAATTAGAGGCCTTACAAGAACAAGCGTCATCGGGACTTTTGGGTCTCTTGAACCTGTTTACTGGTGGTGCATTCGCGCAGGCTTCGATCCTTGCGTTGGGAATCATGCCCTACATCTCTGCGTCCATTGTGATACAGTTGATGGGATTGGCTGTTCCTTATCTACAGAAGTTGCAAAAGGAAGGAGAGAGCGGTCGTCGGAAGGTCAATCAGATCACTCGATACTTGACCATACTTATTACCGCTGCACAGGCCCCAGGGTACATTGCAAACCTTCAATCGCAGTTGCCTGAAACGGCATTTTTGTTGGGACCTGGAACTTTCTGGTTCAGCAGTATGGTACTCCTCGTGTCCGGAACAATCTTTACAATGTGGTTGGGAGAGAAGATCACCGACCGAGGAATCGGAAACGGAATCTCCTTGATCATTATGATCGGTATCATTGCTAGCCTTCCAAAGTCATTTGTGCAAGAGTTCGTATCTCGCCTTGAAAGTACAGGTGGTGGATTGGTCGTTCTCCTTGTCGAGATCGTGATTTTATTGGTCGTGATCCTGTTCTCTGTAGCTCTGGTGCAAGGTGTACGCAGGGTTCCGGTTCAGTACGCGAAACAAGTTGTAGGTAACAAGCAATACGGTGGTGGAGTTCGTCAGTATTTGCCCTTGAAGGTGAATGCCGCAGGGGTAATGCCGATCATTTTCGCCCAAGCCATCATGTTCGTGCCTATTACCTTAGCAGGCTTTACCGGTGGTGAGAGCAATTGGTTCATTAACGAGTTCTCGAATTTTCAAGGTTTTTGGTACAACTTCATCTTTGCCTTGATGATCATCATCTTCACTTATTTCTATACTGCCATTACCGTTAATACGAACCAGATGGCAGATGATATGAAGAGAAATGGTGGATTTATTCCAGGCGTGAAACCGGGAAAACTTACAGCTGATTTCTTGGATACGGTGATGTCTAGAATTACGTTGCCCGGTTCTATTTTCTTGGCGTTGATCGCCATTTTACCGGCATTCGCAATGAAGGCAGGAGTTAATCAACAGTTTTCTCAATTCTACGGAGGAACATCCCTGCTGATCATGGTAGGAGTTGTACTCGATACACTTCAGCAAATTGAATCGTATCTATTGAACCGTCACTATGATGGTTTGATGAAAACGGGAAGATTGAAAGGAAGAACAACAACAGGAGCATCAATATAAATTTGAACGCTGATTTATGGCCAAACAAGCGGCAATCGAACAAGACGGAACAATTGTAGAAGCATTATCCAACGCGATGTTTCGCGTGGAGCTTGAAAACGGGCATGTAGTAACAGCTCACATTTCAGGAAAGATGAGAATGCACTACATCAAATTGCTTCCGGGAGATAAGGTAAAGCTCGAGATGTCTCCGTATGATTTGTCTAAGGCCAGAATTACGTATCGCTACTAAAAGAAAAAACGCAAAGGCATGAAAGTAAGAGCGTCATTGAAAAAGAGAAGTGCTGACTGCAAGATCGTCCGTCGCAAGGGTCGTTTGTACGTCATCAACAAGAAAAATCCAAAATTTAAGCAACGTCAGGGTTAATCTGATTTTGTAACAAGACAAGCTTATGGCACGTATTGCAGGGGTGGATTTGCCCAGAAACAAGAGAGGAGTAATTGGTTTGACCTACATTTTCGGTATCGGAATGAGTCGATCTGAAGAGATTTTGACGAAAGCAGATGTAGACGTCAATACCAAAGTTGAAGACTGGTCTGATGACGAGTTGGCACGTATTCGTAACATCATCTCCGAGGAGTACAAGGTAGAAGGAGAACTTCGTTCAGAAGTTCAAACGAACATCAAGCGCCTTATGGATATCGGATGCAACCGTGGAATCCGTCACCGAGCCGGATTGCCATTGCGTGGTCAGCGTACCAAAAACAACTCCCGAACACGTAAAGGAAAACGGAAAACAGTTGCTAACAAGAAAAAAGCAACTAAATAAACATAAGGTCTAATGGCGAAGACGACTAAAAAAGTAAGAAAGAGCAAAGTAAAGGTCGATGCGATCGGAGAAGCGCATATTAGCGCTTCTTTCAATAACATCATCATTTCTTTGACTAATAAGACTGGCCAAGTAATTTCTTGGTCGTCTGCTGGGAAAATGAGCTTCCGAGGCTCTAAGAAGAATACTCCGTATGCAGCTCAGGTTGCTGCAGAAGATTGCGCAGGTCGCGCAAGCGAGGCCGGGGTGAAAAAGGTGAAAGTGTACGTAAAGGGCCTTGGTAATGGACGAGAGAGCGCTATTCGTGCCCTTCACAATTCCGGTATTGACGTTACCGAGATCATCGACGTTACGCCTTTGCCACACAATGGCTGCCGTCCACCTAAGCGTCGTCGTGTATAATCATATCGTAGAAAGTTATCAGTAATGGCAAGATATAGAGGACCAAAAACTAAAATCGCTCGTCGCTTCGGAGAAGCTATTTTCGGACCGGATCGTTCTTTTGAGAAAAGAAACTATCCTCCTGGACAGCACGGTGTTAACAAGCGCCGTGGAAAGAAGAGCGAATATGCTATCCAGTTAATGGAGAAGCAAAAAGCTAAGTACACTTACGGTCTATTGGAGCGTCAATTCTCGAACATGTTCAAGAAGGCCTCGAGTAGTAAGGGTGTAACTGGTGAAGTATTGCTCCAACTTTGTGAGGCTCGCTTAGACAATGTGGTTTTCCGCATGGGTATTGCGAACTCACGTCGTCAAGCACGCCAGTTGGTATCGCACCGTCACATTCTCGTGAATGGTGAGGTCGCTAGCATTCCTTCAATGACCCTGAGTGCAGGTGATGTAGTAGGAGTTCGTGAAAAGAGTAAAGGACTAGTTGTTATCGAGGACTCTTTGCGCGACAACAGAGCTGGTCAGTACGAATGGATCGAATGGAATGGGGAGACCATGGAAGGAAAATTCCTTGCTATTCCAGATCGTCAACAAATCCCGGAGAACATCAAGGAACAGTTGATCGTCGAATTGTACTCTAAGTAATAACAGACTTAATCCGCTCAAGAATATGGCAATCCTCAACTTTCAGAAGCCAGATAAAGTAATCATGAACACCTCTACTGATTTGGAGGGACAGTTTGAATTTCGTCCGCTCGAACCAGGATATGGTTTGACCATCGGTAATGCTCTTAGAAGAGTATTGCTCAGCAGTCTTGAGGGATATGCCTTTACGAGCGTGCGCATCGAAGGTGTCGACCATGAGTTCTCCACGATTAAAGGTGTTGTAGATGACGTAACGGAGATCATCCTGAACTTGAAGCAAGTTCGCTTGAAAAAGCAAATCGATGGCGTTGAGAACGAAACCGTTCACGTAAGCATCTCAGGACAAGAGTCGCTCACGGCTGGAGACCTGCAGAAATTCACCTCTGGTTTTCAAGTTTTGAATACCGACTTGGTTCTTTGTACTATGAACAAGAGCGTAAAACTCGATATGAAATTGACCATTGAAAAAGGACGTGGTTATGTTCCTGCTGAAGAGAATAAGAAGTCTAATGCGGCTTTAGGAACGATCTTCATGGACAGCATCTACACTCCGATCAAGAATGTGCGCTACAGCATCGAGAACTATCGTGTAGAGCAGAAGACCGACTTCGAAAAGTTGCTTATCGAGATTGAAACAGATGGCTCGTTGCATCCTAAAGAGGCTTTGACCGACGCGGCCAAGATCTTGATCCAGCACTTTATGCTCTTCTCTGATGACAAATTCACTTTCGAAGATGAAGAGTCAACCGGTGCAGAAGAATACGACGAGGAGTCGTTGCACATGCGTCAGCTGCTGAAAACGAAATTGGTCGACTTAGACCTTTCAGTTCGTGCGCTGAATTGTTTGAAGGCGGCTGAAGTGGAAACACTTGGAGAGTTGGTTACCTACACTAAAAGTGATTTGATGAAATTCCGAAACTTCGGTAAAAAGAGCTTGACCGAATTGGACGAACTTGTTCAATCTAAAGGATTGGAGTTCGGAATGGACGTTGCGAAATACAAATTGAACAAGGACTGATTTGTCGGTCTTGAAAGATTAAGAAAGGATGAGACACGGAAAAAAGATCAACCACTTGAGCCGCACGGCTGAACACCGTAAAGCTATGTTGGTGAATATGGCATCTTCGTTGATCGAGCACAAAAGAATCTATACGACCGTGGCCAAGGCCAAGGCGCTTAAGAAATACATTGAGCCGATCATCACTAAATCGAAAACCGACACGACGCATTCACGTCGTGTGGTCTTCGCTCAATTGAAGAACAAGGAAGCAGTAACTGAGCTATTCCGCGATGTTGCTGTGAAAGTTGCTAACCGTCCAGGAGGATACACTCGTATCATCCGTACGGGTAATCGATTGGGAGATAACGCCGAAA
This sequence comes from Flavobacteriales bacterium, assembly GCA_021296215.1. Taxonomy (NCBI): domain Bacteria; kingdom Pseudomonadati; phylum Bacteroidota; class Flavobacteriia; order Flavobacteriales; species Flavobacteriales bacterium. The sequence goes on along the minus strand of JAGWBA010000004.1, from coordinate 4,358 downwards.
TGTGCTTGATTGAGTTGGTAGACTACAACGAGTTGTACACCAACGGGAAAGAGACCAAAAAGAAGCGCTCTCGCCGAGGTGGTTCCAAGAAATCATCAAGCGAAAACCAAGCTACTGCTCCAGAAGCTAAGGTTGAAGCTCCAGAGGTAGTTGAAGCGGCTGAAGAAGTAACTCCGGAAGTTGAAGAAGTAGCTGAAGCAGATGCTGAAACTGAAACGAAAGCCGAAGAATCAGTCGAGGAAAACGAAAAGAAGGAAGATAAAGCCGGTGAATAATCGTGATCATCTTCTTGAATCATAATGAAAAAGGATAGAGCTTTGGCTTTATCCTTTTTTTTTATCCAACCCTCCTATGAAATACAAACTGAAAGACAAGGCGACCCTATTACTCGAAGATGGTACGGTTTTTTACGGTAAGGCGGTCGGTAAAAGAGGCACAGCCACTGGTGAAATATGCTTCAATACCGGAATGACGGGATACCAAGAGATTTTTACTGATCCCAGTTACTATGGGCAAATGATTGTTACTACAAATGTCCACATTGGTAATTACGGTACAAATAGAGATGAAATTGAATCTGAAGGAGTAAAGATCGCGGGACTAGTTGTTAAGAACTTCTCATACACCCCAAGTCGTGTGGCATCCGACCTGAGCCTCGAGGAGTTTCTTGCCAAAGATGGAATCGTTGCGATCAGCGACGTAGATACTCGTGCTCTCGTGCGCCATATCCGAGATAAAGGAGCCATGAATGCGATTATATCATCTGAAACTGATGACCTAGATGTTCTGAGGTCGCAATTATCGGATGTACCCTCAATGGACGGATTAGAGCTTTCGAGTAAAGTGACTACTGATGAACCGTATTTCATTGGAGATGAAAATGCCGATTTCAAAGTTGCCGTCCTAGATGTTGGAGTCAAGAAAAACATTTTGCGCTGTCTCGCTGAGAGAGGGGTGTATATGAAGGTGTTTCCAAGTTCAACGTCCTATGACGAAATGAGTTCCTGGAATCCGGACGGATTCTTCCTCTCGAACGGTCCAGGAGACCCATCTGCTATGAACGGCGTGGTTGAACAAGTGAAATCCGTTCTTAACGACGGCAGACCAGTCTTCGGGATTTGCCTCGGCCACCAGCTCATTTGCCGTGCCAACGGAGTTCAGACGTTCAAAATGCACAATGGCCACCGCGGAATAAATCACCCAGTAAAGAACCTACTCACGGTGAAAGGGGAGATCACCTCTCAAAATCACGGTTTTGTTGTACGTAAAGAAGATGTCGAAAATCATCCCGAATTGGAGATGACTCACATCCATCTGAATGACGATACCGTGGCTGGAATCAGGATGAAAAATAACCGTTGTTTTTCGGTTCAATATCACCCCGAAGCTTCGCCCGGTCCGCACGATTCACGATATTTGTTTGACAACTTCCTCGAATTGCTAACAAACGCAAAAACACCAGCCTAATGTCATTGATCACCGCTATTCATGCACGCCAAATCCTCGATAGCCGAGGTAACCCGACCGTGGAAGTAGACTTACTCACCGACGATGATTCGTTCGGGAGGGCTGCCGTTCCTTCAGGGGCGTCCACAGGTAAACACGAGGCCGTAGAATTGCGTGACGGTGATAAAACGAGGTACATGGGGAAAGGCGTCTCAAAAGCCGTTCTCAATATCAATGAAAGCATTGCTCCGGAGATCGTAGGCTTTTCGGTTTTCGAGCAAGCCGAACTCGATCAGGCAATGATCGATCTGGACGGAACCCCCAATAAAGCCAAATCGGGAGCAAACGCCATTTTGGCGGTTTCCTTGGCAGCGGCTAAAGCAGCTGCTCAAAGTGCCCGACTTCCACTATTCAACTACGTAGGCGGAATCAGCGCACGAACGCTGCCCATTCCAATGATGAACATCCTGAACGGCGGGTCGCATGCCGACAATAGCATCGACTTCCAGGAATTCATGGTAATGCCCATTGGAGCCAGCTCGTTTTCCGAAGGACTGCGCATGGGTACAGAAGTCTTCCACAACCTCAAGAAAGTCCTTCACGACAAGGGAATGAGTACGAACGTGGGTGACGAAGGTGGCTTTGCTCCAAACCTAGAATCGAACCAAGAGGCTATCGAAACGGTACTTCAAGCTATTGAAACCGCCGGATACCGTCCAGGTGAAGACATGTACATAGCAATGGATGCCGCAGCGAGTGAGTTCTATCTCGAGGACGAAAAGGTCTACCATTTCCATCAATCAACCGGTGATAAACTTACGGCCGATGAAATGGTTAGCTATTGGAAAGAATGGACCGATAAATACCCGATCGCATCAATCGAAGATGGTCTTTTTGAAGATGACTGGGAAGGATGGAAAAAGCTCACCACTGCTATCGGTGATCGAGTTCAATTGGTTGGAGACGATTTGTTCGTTACCAATGTCGATCGCCTCGGTAGGGGAATCGAGAACAATGTTGGAAATTCCATCTTGATCAAAGTAAACCAAATAGGTAGTTTGACAGAAACCATCGACGCAGTACAATTGGCACACAAAAATGGTTATACCTCAGTGATGAGCCACCGCTCGGGAGAAACGGAGGACACCACGATCGCTGACCTTGCAGTAGCTCTCAATACGGGACAAATCAAAACGGGATCTGCATCGCGCTCTGATCGTATGGCCAAGTACAACCAGTTAATCCGCATCGAAGAGATGTTGGGCGACACGGCTATCTACCCAGGAAATCAATTCAAGTACAAATAATATCAGCATATATCCTATGGACAGAATAAAAGAAAAGTTCGAGGGCATCATCGAGCCCGCCGTCATCACCGCGAGGGATTTCCTCAAAGACCACGGAGATGAAGTTTTGGGCGAGATCAAGGTGTCTCAACTATACAGCGGTATGCGCGGTATGCCCGCCCTCATTTGCGAAACCTCCAAACTCGACCCCGAAGAAGGAATTCGCTTCCGCGGCTATAGCATCCCTGAACTAAAAGAAAAACTCCCTACATATCCGCCCGAAGGGCGCCAGCCTCTTCCAGAAGGAGTTTTCTTCCTCATGCTTACAGGTGAGCTGCCCGACGACGATATCGTTCGTCGCGTAAGTAATAACTGGGCGCGTCGCAGTATCGTGCCTCCACACGTATTCAAGATCATTGATGCCCTGCCTATGCACACGCATCCAATGACTCAATTCGTTGCTGGAATCATGGCGCTGCGAACCGAAAGCGAATTCGCCAAGGCCTACCGCAACGGGATCAATAAAAAGGACTATTGGGATCCAACTTATGAAGATGCGATGAACCTGATCGCGCGCTTGCCTCGATTGGCTGCGTACATCTACCGCCGCATGTACCACAATGGCGATCATATCGAGCCGGATTCAAAACTTGATTGGGCCGGTAACTTCGCCCACATGCTCGGATTCGACAACGACGAGTTCAAAGAGCTGATGCGCCTCTATATGACCATCCACAGCGATCACGAAGGCGGTAACGTATCAGCACATACCACTCACCTCGTCGGAAGCGCTCTCAGCGATGCTTACTTGAGCTTTGCGGCCGGAATGAACGGATTGGCCGGACCACTTCACGGACTCGCAAATCAAGAGGTGATCCGCTGGATCCTCGCTATGCGCGATGAACTCGGTGGCGGACTCCCAAGTAAGGAGCAGATCGAAAACTACGTGAAGAAAACCCTGAACGACGGAAAAGTAATCCCAGGATTCGGACACGCAGTACTTCGTAAAACCGACCCACGATACATCGCTCAGCGCGAATTCGCTCAGGAATACATGCCACACGACGAACTCTTCCTCGTGGTCGACCGCATCTACCAAGTGGTCCCCGATATCTTGAGCTCACTCGGAAAGGTGAAAAACCCTTGGCCGAACGTCGATGCACACAGCGGACAATTGCTCATGCATTACGGCCTCACACAGTACGATTTCTATACCGTGCTCTTCGGCGTATCGCGTTCTCTCGGAGTTCTCACGAACCTCATTTGGGACCGCGCAATGGGAATGCCCATCGAACGCCCGGGATCCACAACGACAGAATTGCTCATCGAACGCTTCGGCAAATAATTATTTATATGGGCCTACGGCCCGATGCACAAAGCCTCACTTCGGTGGGGCTTTTATATTTATTGAGGATTAGAAAGAGGTCATTAGAGTTGTTGATATTCGAGACTTTAATGGCTGGTGTACGAGCTGATGTGGGGTTTGGTAAGCGATGTGTAACACTCCCCGACATTTAAACCACTTGCTAGGTTAAATTTAAAAGTACTTACATTAGGCCAAGTTATGAGTGGAAAACGCAGAAAATTCAGTGCCGATTTCAAAGCGCGTGTTGCTTTGGCGGCGAT
>JAGWBA010000003.1 GCA_021296215.1 Flavobacteriales bacterium | reverse complement strand
CACGCGATCTCGGGGTTATGGGCCCAAATTTGCGAACACGTATCCAGTTCTTCCGGGGTGTCACAAAAGCCCTCTATGAGGGGCCAGCCCCAGCACCTGCCTTTGAAAAGGGCATTGAGCTCGTCGTCGCTATCGGGTCCGTGTTCGCTGCTGAAGATGCGTCCGTCGGGAAGCCTAACGAGTCCCTGAGGGTTTCTGTGGCCGTAGGTGTAGACCGGCGAGTTGGGATATGGATTATTGGGCGGAATACTACCATCGCGCCATAGGCGCAGAATTTTACCATTTAAAGAATCTAGGGAAAGCGGAGCATCGAGCCGATTGGCATCTCCCACGGTAATGAGCAAGGATTTATCGGGCAAGAACATCAAACGAGACCCACTGTGGATCAACCACGCGGGAATAGGTCCGGCCAGGGTTTGAGGAGCTTGAAGGGTAGAATCGAGGTATTGGTACTTGGCCGCGTAGAAGTGCGCACCGTACGGGTCGTTTGGCGTTGGAGCCGGAACGGTGTAGGCGACGTAAACATACTGAGTGCCGAATTTCCAATCCGGATCGATAGCGAAACCGAGCAGCCCGTTTTCTCCTTCCTGATACACGGTAGTCGATAGGTCGAGCAGGGTGTCTTTACTGCCTGCGGCAGGATGTATGCGCACGAGGTATCCGTTGCGCAGCGAGCACCACAAATGGTCATCGGGCCCCCATTGAAGCTCCCATGGAACGTGGAGGTCGTCGGCCACGATACGCACCTCCAAGGTGGTCCGGTTCAGTACTATGGAATCTTGTGCGGCGACTCGGCACGAAGTAAATAGAACGAAAAGGAAGTAGAGTATGCGATTCATTGTACTTTAGCAACGGTCGCAATGGGCGACATGCTATAAAGTTACGAAAATGAGTAAGGCATTCGATAGTAGTAAAGCCCCGAAAGCGGTGGGGGCTTATCCACATGCTCGCAAGGTGGGCAATTTGTTGTTCTTAAGTGGCGTAGGGCCTCGTACGGCTGGAACCGGGGAACACCACAGCGGTGTTCCGGGGCTCAAACTCGACCACAACGGCAATTTCGAGGAGTTCGATTTCGAAGCTCAGGTACACAGTGTCTTCGCCAATGTAAAGGCAATTTTAGTGGACTCCGGGGCTGGCTGGGAAGACCTCGTGGACATTACGGTATTCTTGGTCGATATGAAACGCGACTTCAAGACCTTCAACCGCATTTACGCGGAGTACTTTCCGAACAACAAGCCCTGTAGAACCACCGTGGCGATCAATGCCTTGCCGACGCCGATCGCCATCGAGTTGAAATGTATCGCGGCAGTGGAAAAATAGCTACAGTTACAGCCACGGCCACAGTGCTAGCGATAGCGGCAGCATGGGTACAACCTACAGGCTGCAACGAAAGACCTTGGTATAGTGGGCGATGAGCACTGGTCTTTACTGAAGCTGAAGCTGTTGCTATTTCATAAATTTGCACGCTTAAGTTCCCGACGGAGAAGCGATTATGAAGAAATATCCCGAATACGAGCAGTTGAATTTGGCCAAGATCACCGATGAGGTGTTGGCCTTTTGGAAGGAGGAGAAGATCTTCGAGCGCAGCGTAAGCGAGCGCCCGGACAGTAAGCCATTCGTGTTTTACGAAGGGCCGCCCTCTGCGAACGGAATGCCGGGGATCCATCACGTGATGGCGCGTACCATCAAGGATATCTTTTGTCGATACAAGACCTTGCAGGGTTATCAGGTCAAGAGAAAGGCCGGTTGGGATACGCATGGATTGCCCGTGGAGCTCGGGGTAGAGAAAGAGCTCGGCATCACCAAGGAAGATATCGGAAATAAGATCTCTGTTGAAGATTACAACAAGGCTTGTCGTGAAGCGGTAATGCGCTACACGGACGTTTGGAACGACTTGACGGAGAAAATGGGATACTGGGTCGACACGGACGACCCGTACATCACCTACGAGAATAAATACATTGAATCGGTTTGGTGGCTGTTGAAGCGCATTTACGACAAGGAGATGCTCTACAAGGGCTACACAATTCAACCATATAGTCCAAAAGCCGGTACGGGTCTGAGCTCACATGAGTTGAACATGCCGGGAACGTACCGCGATGTTAAGGACACGTCGGTAGTAGCTCAGTTCAAGGCGGTCCGTGATGAGCACGCCACAATGCTGGAGGGCATTGAGGGCGACGTTCATTTGTTGGCTTGGACGACTACGCCATGGACCCTTCCATCGAATACGGCATTGACCGTTGGGCCCAAGGTCGACTACGTGCTCGTGAAGAGTTTTAACCAGTATACAGGTGATCCGATCCAGGTGATCGTGGCGAAGCCGTTGGTAGAGTATCAGTTCAGTGGGAAGTTCGTTGCTGTGGAGACGGAAGATGAGCTGACATTCACATTGGGAGACAAGAAAGTTCCCTATTTCGCCGTAGGCGGATGGAAAGGAAGTGAACTCGTTGGACTCCCATATGAGCAGCTTATGCCCTACGCTCAGCCGATGGAGAATCCGGAGCGAGCTTTCCGCGTGATCCCGGGTGATTTTGTGACCACGGAAGATGGAACGGGGATCGTGCATACGGCGCCTACCTTTGGTACAGATGATGCCAAGGTTGCGGCAGATGCCGGTGTTCCACCTATGCTGGTGGAAGACGAGAACGGGAATCCGGCTCCGCTCGTTGACCTTCAGGGTCGATTTAGGCCGGAGATGGGAGAGTTTGCCGGGAAGTACGTTAAGAGTGAATACTACGATGAGAGCGAGGCTCCGGAGAAGTCGGTAGACGTGGAGATCGCCATTAAATTGAAAGAAGAGAACAAGGCCTTCAAGGTCGAGAAATTCGAACACAGTTATCCGCATTGTTGGCGAACGGATAAACCGATCTTGTACTATCCCCTCGATTCGTGGTTCATTAAGACCACTGCGGTAAAGGACCGATTGATTGAGTTGAACAAAACCGTCAATTGGAAGCCGGCGAGTACGGGAACGGGTCGCTTCGGAAATTGGTTGGAAAACCTAAACGACTGGAACCTGAGTCGGAGCCGCTACTGGGGCATTCCGATTCCGATCTGGCGCACCGAAGACGGTGCTGAGGCGAAGTGTATCGGATCCATGGAAGAATTGAAGGCGGAATGTGAAAAAGCTGTTGCTGTTGGCATTATGGACGTGAATCCGCTCGCGGACTTTGAGCCGGGGAATATGGCCAATGACAATTACAACGTGTTTGACCTGCACAAGAGTCACGTGGACAAGATCACTTTGGTCAGTTCGGCCGGTGCGCCGATGACGCGCGAGGCGGATTTGATCGATGTATGGTTCGATTCGGGCTCCATGCCCTATGCGCAATTGCACTATCCGTTCCAGAATAAAGAGCTGATCGACAACAAGGAGTATTATCCGGCCGACTTCATCGCTGAAGGTGTTGATCAGACGCGAGGTTGGTTCTTTACCCTGCACGCTATCGGAACCATGGTATTCGATAGTGTGGCGTATAAGAATGTGGTGTCGAACGGACTAGTACTCGACAAGAACGGACAAAAAATGTCGAAGCGACTCGGCAATGCCGTGAATCCGTTCGAGACATTGAAGAAGTATGGAGCCGATGCTACCCGATGGTATATGATCAGTAATGCGCAGCCCTGGGATAATTTACGGTTCGACCTAGAGGGGATTGCTGAGGTTCAGCGCAAATTCTTTGGAACACTGTACAACACGTACGGATTCTTTGCGCTGTATGCCAACATCGATGGGTTTGACGATTCGGAAGCTGAAGTGCCTGTAAGTGATCGGGCCGAGATCGATCGCTGGATTCTATCGGAACTGAATACGTTGGTCAAGACGGTCGAGCAGGCATACGATGACTACGAGCCTACCCGAGCTGCTCGGGCGATCAGTTATTTCGTAACTGAAAACTTGAGTAACTGGCACGTTCGTTTGAGTCGACGTCGTTTTTGGAAAGGCGAATTCGGCCCCGACAAGCATGCTGCGTACCAGACTCTTTATCGATGCCTTAAAACGGTGGCCAAACTCATGGCGCCAATAGCGCCTTTCTTTGCGGAGCTTTTGTACCGAGATTTGAATGGCGTTACGGGAAAAGAAGCTCATGAAAGTGTGCACTTGAGTTCGTTCCCGGCATATGTGCAAAACGAGGTCGATCATGACTTGGAAGAGCGTATGCGCAAGGCTCAAACGATTACGAGTTTGATCTTGAGCTTGCGGAAGAAAGAAAAAATTCGAGTGCGTCAGCCATTGCAAAAAGTGATGGTTCCGGTACTCGATGAAACCAGTGCAAGGCAGTTAAACGCCGTACAGGATTTGGTCTTGTCGGAGGTTAATGTCAAGGAGATGGAACTTATCTCCGAAGACAGCGGAGTATTGGTGAAGAAGATTAAGCCGAATTTTAAGATATTAGGGCCTCGCTATGGGCGCCTGATGAAACAAATCGCCTCGGCGTTGGCTCAATTTGACCAACAGACGATACGCGAAATCGAGCGAGCTGACGTTTATCAGCTAAATATCGACGGAGAATCCGTTACTTTAAATAAGGATGACGTCGAGATCACCAGCGAGGATATTCCGGGCTGGCTCGTTGCCTCTGAAAATGGCCTAACGGTCGCTTTGGATGTGACGATGACGGATGCCCTGCGAGAAGAAGGTACGGCCCGCGAATTGGTTAACCGTATCCAGAATCTCAGAAAGGATTCGGGGCTGGAAGTGACCGATCGAATTGTGTTGGAAATGAAAAGGCATCCGGCCTTGGTGAGTGCTGTAGAGAATAATCGGTCTTATATTTGCAGTGAAACGTTGGCCGAAGAATTGAATATGGTAGATCAACTTTCGAATGAAGGTGTTACCGTAGAGTTTGATGATGTCGAGACCGAAATTGTGATCAATAAAGTATAAGGCTATGGCAGAGAAGGAAAAAACACACTACAGTGACGAGGAGCTAGGAGAGTTCCGCAAGATCATTCTCGAAAAGATCGGGAAAGCAGAAGCTGACTTGGCCGCCATCAAAGCGACCTATGTTAATGATGTAAATAATGGAACCGACGATACTTCACCAACGTTCAAGGCCTTCGAAGAAGGGTCTAGCACGATGAGTAAAGAGGCTAATGCTCAATTGGCTAGTCGTCAGGTGAAATTCATTCGCGACCTCAAGAATGCCCTGGTGCGAATCGAAAATAAGACCTATGGAATTTGCCGAGTGACTGGCAAGCTCATCAGCAAAGAGCGCCTTATGTTGGTGCCACATGCCACTATGAGCATCGAAGCCAAGAACTTGAGCAAGCGCTAAGGCGCCCCGGGTCTTGAAGAAAGCGTACCTCATCATCGCCGCTGTGCTCCTGATCGATCAGATCGTGAAGGTGTACATTAAAACGAACTTTTATCTCGGAGAAGAGATCAGAGTATTCGACTGGTGGCGTATACACTTTACTGAGAACAATGGAATGGCCTTTGGACTGGAGTTCGGAGGTGTATGGGGAAAGCTCGCGCTGAGTCTGTTCCGCATCGGAGCCGTCATTGCGATTGGGTACTATTTGAAGTCGCTGATCGATAAGGGAGCCAAGGGCATTGTAGTGGTCGCTTTCTCACTCATCATGGCCGGTGCTTTGGGAAATATTATCGATTCGGCCTTCTACGGACTTTTATTCGGTGAGAGCTATGGCCAGGTCGCAGCCTTTTTACCCGATGGAGGCGGTTACGCCGGATTCTTGCAAGGCCGTGTGGTCGATATGCTCTACTTCCCTATTTGGAAGGGTTATTTACCCGACTGGCTGCCTTTTTGGGGTGGCGATTACTTCGTTTTCTTTAGACCTGTATTCAACATTGCCGACAGCGCTATTTCGATCGGTGTGGCTTTGTTGATCTTATTTCAGAAGCAGGCGTTTTCGGCGATGGAAGCTGAGTAGTCCTTAGGGTTTAGTGTTGAGTTCTTAGTCGGCAGTCGGCGGTGGGCCATGAACCATGAACGATGAACCATGAACCATGAACTGTGAGTGTTCTTCGTTTGGTGAAATAAGTCAAGCTCCGGAATTTCGATCAACGATTCAACCTTCCTCCATTTTTTTCCGACGCGGATCGTACATCACGATGATTTGGATCAGCACGGCGATCACGATTAGCAAGTAGATCTCGATCTGGGTGAATAGTTTGACTTTGTCCAGGGCTTTGTTGCTTAGCAGCATTTCGCGACGTCCTTCTTCGAGTTGGATCTTGGAGAGTTCATCGAGGTGGCCCTTTACCACTTCGGTCTGTTCGAATAGGGTATCGAAATTCAGCGGTTTTGAGCTCAGGACCGTAGCTTCAACGTTCTGTAACTTTTTCAGACTACTTTGGAGGTCGCCGAAAACCCTTCCCTCTTTATCCGTGAGCTTTGTGCTGCGGTATTGGTCTAAGATTCCCTGTACATCCTTATTTACTCGCTGGTTTTGAGTTCGAAAAAAGGAGGTGTCGGACCGCAACGCAGCGACTTCCTTTTGGTGTGTGATCTCGTGCAAGTCGAGAATGAGGTCTTTAGCGACCAGTCGATCTTCGTAAATGGTTACGGCGGAGTTGCGGACTTGAGTGAAGTTATTCTGATCGATCAGGTTGGTGGCCACAACCAATCCGAACACGAGCAGTATGCCCAGGGTCCATTTTATCTTTGTGTAGGTCGTCATAGGGTAGACATTTTGACGGAACACATAAATATATGAATAGTAATACTATTATGTGGAAAATGTTCTATTGAGGGCGGTGGGCAGCGGGCCATGGGTATCCTAATAGGTTTCACCTACTCGTTGTGTTGCTATGTACTTGCGGCGCTAGCTAATGTACTTTGGCAAAGCCAAAATCTCCTTTCGCCAATGGCGAAAAGTTGTTTCGTATCTTTGCGGCTTTATTTCATTCAGGCCCAGAGATTGAGATAGCCAAACGCGATGATGTCGCGGGGTCGGATGGAACCTTTCTGTCCGCAGGGCGTTTGTACGGAAAAGCAGAAGAAAATGAGCTTGAAACACGATATAGACACGAAGCGCGAATCGTGCGAGGAGATGGGCGATCACCATGCCTCGGGCGATTACACCCGGACTCCGATGCGCAGTGATGCCTTTGCTATGAGTGATGATCAGAAGATGAACATCATTTCGGAGAAGGTGTACGACATTATGCACACGCTCGGTTTGGATATGACCGACGACAGCCTCAAGGGTACGCCTTTTAGGGTCGCGAAGATGTACGTGCAAGAGATTTTTGGCGGCCTACGGCCGGATGAGAAACCGAAGATGTCGACGTTCAACAACTCGTACCAGTATGGCGAAATGTTGGTGGAGAAGAATATTTCACTGTACTCTACCTGTGAACACCACTTGTTGCCGATCGTGGGTAAGGCCCACATCGCATATATCAGCAATGGCCGAGTGATCGGATTGTCGAAGATGAACAGGATCGTAGATTACTACGCTCGTCGCCCGCAGGTTCAGGAGCGTTTGACGATGCAAATCGTTAAGGATCTACAAGAAGCGTTGAATACCGAGGATGTGGCCTGCGTAATCGACACCAAGCACCTTTGTGTGAATTCGCGCGGTATCCGCGATATCGATAGCTCTACAGTGACTGCCGAATACGGCGGCAAGTTCCAAGACCTCGAAGTGAGGAAGGAGTTCTTGGACTACATCAATATGGAGCTGTAATTGATTACTGCGGCTTGACAGCATTATCATTCATTTAAAGGGTAGTATAAAACCGAGCTTTTGAATAAATGTCTCCGATCGATAGGTCTCGCAGCGGTATTAGTTATACTTCTACCCTGATTTCATCGGAGCAGAGCGTAGATGGCCCTGAATTAGAGGTTCAAAATGCTACACGATTAGAACTGCCAAAGGGTATTTCAGAGCCTTATTTTTTCGAGGACACCAGCGAAGGGGAATTATACGCCTATGCTTTCACGAAGAAACGAAAGGATATGGTCGTCTTTTCCGTGGACCCGGAGCGAGGAACCGTGAGTACCATCATTGAGATTCCAAGCAAGATATATTCCGTTAAAAGGGATGCGGCAGCACCGGTAGATTGGGAGGCTATCAAGGGTAAGCCGGTTTGGGCATTCCAGGGGACGGCCCGTTTCCTATTCACTTATTCGAATGTAAAAGAGGACGTCAAACTTCTTTTGACCCTGGATGTGGATCTTCATGCGGGACTAGTTTCACCAATGAAAGTAATTCACAAGCAGCATTCTGAAAATGGCGATAATGGAGGTATAAAGTTTCAAGTTGATCAGGAACAAAATGCTTTGGCTTTAGGGTCGTATCCTTCCATTGATAAGGAGCCAGCCAAGTTTGATCTTCGAATAATTAACCGGAATCGGACCGACCGGTGGAGAAAGAATTTTGAAATTCCGCCGACCTATTTTTTAATGCGCTTACGCGATATTCAATTTGATTCGCAAGGGCGAATGGAATATGGATTCATGCGTTATGAAGAAGTGGGTGAAGACAAATGGGAAACGCATTTCGACTTTTACCGATTCGACCTCGAATCGGACCGGCCCATGTATGCCACACTCGATTTCAAAATCGATCGGGACCAAGGTCTTTCGATTTCGAAATGGGATAGCCAGTTTTTACCCAACGGAGACTTGTTCATTGAAGGATCGTGCCGAGTAAAGCATTATACCGATTATAACGGTGTTTTTGGAGCACTAATAGACGCTCAATCCTGGCAGTTGGGAAGGTGTTTCACGAATCCGTTTCAAGGGCGCAATCAGAGAAAATAGAACAATTTTTGTCTTTTCACGAGTACACTAAGAAAACGGAAGAAAACTATAAGACCCCGAACTTTAGGATCGACTTCATGGAGCGTACTGAATCAGGAAAGGTGCTTATGCTCATGGAGGATTATCACTGGGAGGAATACACAGAAGGCAACCCTGCAAGTCAAGTTGTTACGCGACAGTACGCGGTTATACGTGGCTATATTCTCGCAGTACAATTCGCTGAATCCGGTGCGATAAACTGGATCACCCTTGTTCCCAAATCTCAAATCGAGCGCACTCCCTACCTAAGCTTGACATTTTTAAGTTATTCGGCTGTTAGAAAGGGTGCTGATCTGTTGATCGCGTACTTGGATGAAAAAGAAAACCTAGGCACTTTTCCGAACATCGAAAAACCTTGGGGTATAAGAAAACCCAACTTCGTAGGCGTTACGATTGACGATCTAGGGGGAATGGATTATAAAGTTATCAATGAGGGTTATGAGATAAAGGACTATACCCTTCGCCCTTCGTTCTACTACAATTATAATGGGGAATATTTACTGTATTTCCCTCACACTCGAGCGCCGGATCATTTTTTAATACTACCGGTCGGAGAGCGGTGATCGGCTCCGAAGTGCTTTTCTCGTATTTTAATAAGCGAGAGTTAACGCTTCACATTCAGGTTCCTGAGCAAATCCTCGGGAAATAGGGGGTTACAATAGGTAGACGAGCTTGTATCCAATGCGCAACATTAATGTGTTTCCTTGGCTCGTGTACAGCCCTGGTGATTCACCTGGTACAGCGGGTTCGAAGTTGTCGCCTTCAGAGAACTGCAAACGAGCATTTCTGACGCCAAACCCGTATAACCCTTCCAAACAAAAGCGTTCGTTGGAGTGGTGAACTGCACCCCAGTTCAAAGAAAAGTCCGTAAAATGCATGAACGTTGGCTGTTCAAAATCTTCGTACGTATAAGTCGAGTTATAGCGGCGGTCGTTGAACTCGATCTCGAAGAAGCATCCTTCGTAGAATTGGTCATCGTAGTAGAAACGAACTTTACTAAAGACTCCGACACTGGCGTCTGGCGACCCGTATATGTCGTAGGTACTTCCGACAAAAGGGTCGTTTCCCGCCAGGAACCCCCACTCCGAGAAGTACCAAAAATTCTTGATCAAATAACTTACTCCAACTTCAACGGAAACCTGTTCAGAAAATCCGTATTCCAATGAAACGGGTATCTCACCACGGAGGGCATCGGTAAAACCGAGCTTCAGTGCCAGGCTCGATTGATATGCCTTTTTTCTGGATGAGTTGCGGACCGTCTCATCGGATTCAATGATTCGTTGCCCGAATAGTAAAGTAGGGATTAGGCAGAAAACCGAAACCAGAGTTGCTTTGGTGAACATTTGCTAGTATTTTGGCCAAAAATAAATATTCTCTCCACCCAATCAAAATGAAACGACTAATTATCCTGCTTTTCGTTATTTGTTCAGTCCTTGTTTCAAGTGCCCAAGTAAGCGAGAATCCATTTCGTCGAAAGCAAACCGTAAGCTTTGAGATTCCGAAAGGAGTTTTAGATCCGAGCTATTATTTAGATAAGGAAAATGACGTCGTCATCGGTGTGGGGCACACCAGAAAGTCAAAAGAGCTCATTTTTTATCAGGTTGATCCTTACAGAGGGGACATGCGGGAGATCGTAGAGATCGATCTCGGAAAATTGAAATACGGCCGCGTGGATGCATGGTATTGGAAGGGGCTCTCGCTCAGTAAGCGTCCGATCATCATCGAAAACGGGGTGGCTACTTTGTTCTTGTTGTCCTACGATAAAAAGACCAGAGTAAAGACCGTACTGGGAATGGATATTGACCTACGCACCGGTGTTTATAGCCGACCTATCGAGTATTGGACTCAAGAAGTCGATCGTAAGGTAACCGGGATTACGAGGTACGACTACAATGAAGAAAAACAGCAGCTGGTTTTTTATTCTACGATGTCTGAAGAAGATCGGGATAGAGCAATAGTATCGGTCGGAATCGTAGACCTCGGTGGTGACTTGGTTTGGAAGAAAACCGTGGATATGGAAACGGATAATGAGTTTCTGACCTTCCACGGAATCGACCTCATGGATAACGGCGAGGTGGTATTGACCATGGAAGAAGAAAAGATGGAGGCGAATGGGACCCCCCGTCAAGTGCTTTACTTCCACAAATTCTCCGCCGATGGAGAAGAACTCCAAACGACATCGCGGGTACAAGAGCTAATGGGAGAGATCACCGCATTTGCCCGAACTTTTGCAACACGAAAGATGGAGTCGGGCGATTTCTTGATTTCCGGAACTTACGGAGGAAGTGAGCGAGGAACATTTGCAGGCGCATTTACTTTTATCATCGATCGCGAAAAATGGGAATGTGGGGAGGTCAACCTAATGCCCCTTTCGAACAGTGTTTGGAACCGTTTGACTGAAAACCACAAGGAAATACCCGATCGCAAGAGTACCGAAGGGTTTAAAGACATGTACATGGATACGAAGTGGTTCAGGCCATCCAATGATGGCGGATACTTCCACGTCGTAGAGAATCATTACGGCCGTTGGGTTCAAATCAGTGATGGTGTGGGCGGCACGGTCACCTATTGGGAGTCTTGTGCCAACGATATTGTGGTAATCAAGCTCGATAAAGCGGGCGTTCCCGAGTGGATGGATGTAGTGCCGAAAGAACAGCGTCAGTCGACGCAAACGACCTATGAATCGACTGTAGGATCAAAGGTTATTGAGCTCAACGACGGTATCGGAATCATGTACATCGATCACCCCAACAACCAAAATCGCTGGCCGGAAGATGTAAGCAAACCCTACATTGGAATGAGAGGCCAGTTAGTTCTGGTCGGGGTAAGTGAAGGGCGCCAAATGGAATACAACAGTGTGATGCCCAACGAATGGAAAAATGTTCCCATTTATTTGAATAATGCACAGTACTACAAAGGAGAAAATGAAGAGTGGCTCATTTTTAGCGATGTGGATAAAGGGAAAAAGGGAGGGTTCATTCTAATGAAAGAATGACCTGAATTCGAGGGAAAATCACTTTCTTTGTACCGGAAACGAGAACTATAATGCGTCATTCTATTATTTCTGTGCTCTACTCTGCCGGCTGTTGCTGTTGTTGCTGATTCACCCCTTTTGAATCGTTCGTTCAACAACCGCAAAACCAGCTATTATGGATCTGACCAAAGAATTTCCCCTAAGTATTTATAACTCTCTCGGACGCGAGAAACAAATTTTCAAACCAATAAACCCGCCTTTCGTGGGCATGTACGTTTGTGGCCCTACCGTCTATGGTGAGCCGCACCTCGGACATGCGCGCGCAGCCGTGGTATTCGATATCGTATTCCGATACTTGAAATACCTCGGGTACAAGGTGCGCTATGTACGCAACATTACCGATGTAGGTCACCTCGAAGACGAGTTGGCAGGCGCAGGTGAAGACAAGATTACGAAAAAGGCGCGCTTGGAGCAGTTGGAGCCGATGGAGATCGTGCAGAAGTATACGTATACGTATCACGACGCCTATGCTAAACTCAATACATTGCCTCCGAGTATTGAACCGAGCGCTACCGGACATATTCCCGAGCAGATCAAGATCGTGGAGACGATCCTGAAAAACGGGTATGCCTATGAGGTCAACGGAAGCGTGTACCTCGATATGGACAAGTACGTGAAGGACTATCCTTTTGGGCAGTTATCGGGCAAGGTGCTCGAAGACCTGCAAAGTGGAAGTCGTTCTCTCGATGGCCAATCGGAGAAACGCGACCCCAAGGATTTTACCTTGTGGAAGAAGGCCAAGCAGGAACACATCATGAAATGGGATTCGCCCTGGGGCGAGGGATTCCCCGGGTGGCACCTCGAGTGTACGGCGATGAGTTCGAAGTATTTGGGCGATACCTTTGACATCCACGGTGGTGGAATGGATCTTCAGTTTCCACACCACGAGGGCGAGATCGCACAGAGTTGCACGGCACATGGCAAGGTTCCGGTGAATTACTGGATGCACAACAATATGTTGACTATCGAGGGACAGAAGATGGCCAAGAGCAAAGGGAATTTCATCAACTTCGAGCAGATGATCACCGGTGATCACGATTTGTTGGAGCGCGCCTATTCGCCTATGATCATCCGCTATTTCATGCTTCAAGCGCATTATCGTTCGCCGATCGATTTCGGAAACGAGGCTTTGCAGGCAGCGGAGAAGGGGTATCAGAAGATGATGCAGGCCATGGCCGACATAGGCCGTATGAAGGCCGGAGGAAATGACGAATTCGATGTTGCAGCTTGGAAGGAGAAGGCACTTGCTGCAATGAACGACGATTTCAATACCCCCATCTTGATCGCCGAGTTGTTCGATGCCGTGCGTGTGATCAACTCGAACATCAATGGAAAGTTGGAGCTGACACAAGGAGCCATTGACGAGCTTTCGGCGTTCTTCACCGCCATGATCGAAGACGTACTAGGTCTCGAAAGGGAAGCATCGGCCCGCGAGGGCCAGAAGGATATGAACGGCGTAATGCAATTGGTGATCGACCTGCGGAATACCGCGAGGGCGGATAAAGATTGGGCGACGTCGGACAAGATCCGCGATGAGTTAGCCGAGCTTGGCATTCAATTGAAAGATAGTAAAGAGGGAACCTTTTGGATCCAAAACGGATAAGGTATGATTCTATCTGGGAAGCAAATTCTGTCGCACATGGGGCAGGACATCAAGATCGAGCCGTTCAATGAAGGGCAGCTGAACCCCAATTCGTACAACTTGCGCTTGCACAATGAGGTGTTGGTGTACGACAACGATGTGCTCGATATGAAGGAGGTCAATACGGCCACCAAGATGATCATTCCGGAGGAGGGGCTGTTGCTCGAGACCGGAAAATTGTATCTGGGCCGTACCACTGAGCATACCACTACGGAGCGTTTTGTGCCGATGCTCGAGGGTCGTTCGTCGATCGGTCGCTTGGGCTTGTTCGTGCACGTGACGGCCGGTTTCGGCGATGTTGGATTCAGCGGATACTGGACACTCGAAATGTTCTGCGTACAGCCGATTCGTATTTATCCGGGCGTTGAGATTTGCCAAATCTTCTACCACAGCATAGATGGCGAATTCGACAAGTACAAATCGAACAAGTACCAGCACAACAAAGAGGTACAGCCCAGCATGTTGTACAAAGATTTTCAGAAGTGAAAACGCTGAGGGCCATACTGCAAGTGCCCTTCATTTTTCTGATTCGCGTTTACCAATACGTTCTGAGTCCGATATTGCCGCGCAATTGTCGGCACTATCCGACTTGCTCGAATTACACCATCGAAGCCATTCGGGAGTGGGGTGTCATTCGCGGAATCTGGCTAGGAGCCAAGCGCATTGCGCGTTGTCGTCCGTGGGGAACCTCGGGTTACGATCCGGTGCCTAAGCGGCACGATGGGAAACACCACGGTCATCAGCATTAGGCGTTCGGCCAATACATCACCTCGTTGGGGCCAAGACTAAAATGCGCATTCCCATTACATGCCTAAAATTCTTATGTATATTTACCTAAGAATCTTAGGTAATGAAAGAAAACTCGTTCTACAAGGGAAGTTTAGAGACCATCATTCTCCGGTTGCTCGAAGAGAATGGGCGTATGTACGGATACGAGATCACCAAGAAGGTGAAGGAGGTGACTTCGGGCGGGCTCGAAATAACAGAGGGAGCGCTGTACCCTAGTTTACACAAGTTAGAAAGTAAAGGATGGCTATCGACAGAAACGCTGCGGGTCGATGGACGCCGCCGAAAGTATTATTCGATCACCCCACAAGGCGGCCATGCGGCTAAGCAGAAAATGGATGAACTGGCCGATTACCTACAAAACATGCAACTCTTGTTGAATCCAAACAATGGACCACTATGGAGTTAAATCAAGACCAAATAGAACAAATCAGAGCTTTCGTTAAACAGAAGGGGATCGAATTCTATGACCACAGGAAGAGTTGGTCGACCACCTAGCCTCATCTGCAGAAGAGCGCATGACCGAAAACCCCGACCTTACTCCGGATGAGGCTATTCGCATAACGCATAAAGAATTCGGGATCTTCGGTTTCGATGATGTGCTCGTGGAGCGACAAAAATCATTGGGCAACTACTACTACCGGCGTTTGTGGGTTCATTTTCTCCATTTTTGGAAGCCACCTCAGATCTTCATGACCCTTTTGTCCGGCATAGGAGCCCGGCACATCGTATTCCGATACGATGTGCCGGTTGGGCCCTCGCGGGTGGGTTCGGAGTGCTGTTCCTTTATTGGCTCCTTCTGGTCATCCGTGATCGCCGTGAACGCAAAAGAATGCCCAAACTACTTTTTGATGGAATCGCACGTAGTGTGTCGTTCTCCCTACTCTTTATACCGCTCAACCTGCTCAATATGTTCAACGTATTCGATGAAACCATGAGTTTAGCTGCCAAGTGGTACATCGTACTCGCCTTTCCGGTAACCTTGGTCTTGGTGCTGGCTTCACGCCGGGTGATCAACGAATCGTTTCGCGATATCCGAGAGCAATATCCCGAGTTGGCTTCGTAATCCGTGAATAGTACCTTTGGGTCAAACGTACATTGACCCATGGATTCCATTCTTTTTGAACAGCGCGATGCCGTTGCGATCATTCGGCTGAATAGACCCGACAAATACAACAGCTTCAACAGACCCATGGCCTTGGCCATGCAAGAGCAACTCGATGCCTGCGAGGCCGATGACAGCATCCGAGCAATTTACATCATTGGGGAGGGAAAGGCCTTTTGCGCCGGTCAGGATTTGGCCGAAGCCATAGACCCCGAAGGCCCTGAGCTTACCAAGATCGTCAGCGAGCACTACAACCCCATCATTAAAAAAATTCGCCGCATTCGCAAGCCGATCGTAGCTGCCGTGAACGGTGTTGCGGCGGGTGCAGGGGCCAACATTGTCCTGGCGTGCGACGTGGTCGTAGCGACCGAAAGCGCGAGCTTTATTCAGGCCTTTAGCAAGATCGGACTCATTCCCGACAGTGGCGGCACCTTCTTTTTACCGCGATTGATCGGATTCCAAAAGGCATGTGCCCTAATGATGCTGGGCGATAAGGTTCCGGCCGTTGAGGCCGAAAGACTGGGCATGCTCTACAAAGTCTTTTCAGACGATACCTTCGCCGAAGAGTCGATGGCCATTGCCGTTCAGCTGTCGCAGATGCCGACCAAGGGGCTTGGATTCACCAAATGCGCGCTGAACCGAAGCATGCGCAATGGCCTCGATAAGCAACTCGCGCTCGAGGACGAACTGCAAACAAGTGCCGGTGGTACGGCCGATTACAAGGAGGGCGTGAATGCTTTCCTGGAAAAACGCAAACCCAAATTCACCGGAAAATGAAGATCGGAGTCGTAGGATCGGGATCGATGGGCAGCGGAATTGCCCAAGTCGCAGCACAAAGCGGTCACGAAGTGGTGTTGTTCGACATCGCGCCGCAGGCGCTGGAAAAGGCCATGGCCGCACTGAAGAAGATCATAACGCGCTTGGTCGAAAAAGGGCGATTGACGGAGGAAGAGACGGGCGCCCTCATCGGGCGGATTCACACCTCTAGCGATCTGCAGGACTTTGCCGGTTGTGGGTTGGTGATTGAGGCCATTGTAGAGAAGATCGAGGTAAAGCAAAAGCTTTTTTGGGACCTTCAAGACATTGTGGGGGAGGACTGCATTTTGGCGACCAATACATCGTCGCTGTCGATTGCGGCCATCGCGAGTTCCCTAGACCAGCCCGAGCGCGCCATCGGCATCCACTTTTTTAATCCGGCCCCGCTGATGCCGCTCGTCGAGATTATTCCGGCCGTACAAACTTCACCTGACATCACCGATGCCGCGCGTCGATTGATCGACTCGTGGGGAAAGGTGACCGTGTTGGCGAAGGATACTCCGGGTTTCATTGTGAATCGAGTGGCCAGACCGTTTTATGGGGAAGCACTCCGTATTTACGAAGAAGGCTTTGCCGATTTCGCGACCATCGATTGGGCCATGAAGGAGCTGGGTGGTTTTCGCATGGGGCCTTTTGAGTTGATGGACTTCATTGGGAACGATGTCAACTACGCCGTAACCGAAAGTGTGTTCGCTGCATTTTACTACGACCCGCGTTATCGGCCCAGCTTCACGCAAAAAAGACATTCGGAGGCTGGCTGGCTGGGGCGCAAAAGCGGTCGCGGTTACTACGACTACCGAGATGGAGCCCCAAAACCCGAGCCAATTAAGGACAAAGAGCTCGGTGAGAACATCGTTTGGCGCATCTTGGCCATGCTCATTAACGAAGCGGCAGATGCCCTGTATTTGAACATCGCAACTCGGGAAGATCTCGATCTGGCCATGACCAAGGGGGTGAACTACCCGAAAGGGCTTTTAAAATGGGCCGATGAAAAGGGTATTCAACACACGCTCGAAACACTAGAAAGGCTACAGGCCGAATACGGTGAGGATCGGTACCGACCGAGCCCAATACTTAGGCGCATGGTGCGTTTGAATGAGAAGTTCTATAGTGAATAGTAGCGAGTTCTTATTTCATAGTTTTAAGTTCTTAGTGGGGTATGTGTTACAATAGATTCTTCTACTTTTCTAAAACATCATTGTGGAGGCCTTGCTCTCCCATCAACTCGCTCGAAGAGCGAATGTACTTTTGTATGGCGAAAATATCCGGGCGTAAGCCAATATCCCATTTTTCCTCGCCCGCAGGGCGAATATCCTTTGGCCGTGCCAGAACTTCCCGGCTTTTGCCAGTATCCCTTTTTTTGTTCATGGTTCACGGTCCATGGTCCATAGCCCAACAGTTCCATTTCGAGCTCGATCGCTTACCTCAAGACATGAGCTGTAGAGCGGCGGAGGCTTGGAACGCGAGTACCTTTTGGTTGGGAGGTGATGACTTTCGCGTAGCGAGTACCTATGACGGGGGTCGAACGTGGAGTGTCGATACGTTGATTCCGCCCGTGGACATTGCCGAGCCCTTGCAATACCGGGCTATTGAAATGCTGGACGACAGTACGATATTGGTGTTATCGGCCGGGAGTCCCGGAGTATTGTGGTGCACGGAAGATGCCGGACAAAGTTGGAACATCGTTTGGCGGGAAGATTCCGAATTAGTTTTCATGGACGCTCTGCGGTTTTCACCGGAGGGCTACGGTTGGATGTTCGGGGATCCATTCGATGGGGCCTTTGCTATCTACAGGTCGCTGGATCGGGGACTGACCTGGAGTCGGATCGATGCGGAACTATTGCCGGAGCCCTTGGAGGGCGAAGCGGGGTTCGCAGCGAGTGATCAGCTGATCGGGTTCGCAAAGAATTGCACGTATATCGCGACGGGCGGAAAAAGCAATCGGATCCTTCGCACGTGTGATCACGGGAGTTCTTGGGATGCGATCGCCACACCGATGCCCAAAGGTTCGGCAATGATGGGACCCATGGGGATGGCGCTGACCGATTCGGTCGGTTTCATGGTAGGGGGTGATTGGGAACATCCGGAGCTGAATACACAGAGTATGGCCCGTACTTACGACGGGGGCCAGACGTGGGTGAATTTTATGCCGTCGAGCAATCCCGGTCACCGTACGGGGATAGTGCTACTTCCTGCCGCAGGCAGAGAACCATCCATATTGGTGGTAGGCCGAAAGGGAGCGGATGTACTAATTGAGGGCGAGTGGAGTTCTATTACCGAACGGGGCTTTTACACGGTGGTGCCCGTGCCCGGAACGCGCCGATATCTAATGGCCGGCAAGGGGATTTGGGCCCTGCTCGATTGGTATTAATTTCTACCTTAGCGACTATGCTCAGCTACATCACTTGGATCGTTGAACCCGAGATTTTTCCGAACGTCGATTGGCTGCCCGTGCGCTGGTATGGGCTCATGTTTGCGTTTGCGTTTTTCTTTGGCTATACGATTGTGCAGCGCATGTTCGTGTATGAGAAACTGAACGAGAAATGGCTCGACGGCCTGTTGATCTACACTATGGTGGGGACCATAGTTGGGGCGCGACTGGGACACGTGTTCTTTTACGATTGGGAGTATTACTCGCAGAATTTGGGCGAGATCATCATGATCAACAATGGTGGGTTAGCGAGTCATGGGGCTGCGATCGGAATCATTCTGTCGCTTTATTTGTGGTCGCGCAAGTATTCGAAGAAATCGGTGCTGTGGATCTTGGATCGAATCGTAATCGTGGTGGCCTTGGCGGGTTTCTTTATTCGAATGGGAAACCTATTCAACCACGAAATCATTGGTGTGGCATCGGATGTACCCTGGGCGTTCATATTTACTAAGGCCTATGTGGCGGATCCTTTGACCCCGAGGCACCCCGCGCAACTGTATGAGGCCCTTTGTTATTTAGCGATTTTCATTGTGATGATCCGACAGTACTATCGAAGCAACTGGAAAGACCTTCAGGGATTTTTCTTCGGCTTCTTTTTGGTGGCCATTTTTTGGGTGCGCTTTTTCGTGGAGTTCATCAAGGAGAATCAGGTTGAGTTCGAAGAGGGCATGGCCCTGAACATGGGGCAATGGTTGAGTATTCCGGCCGTGTTGGTAGGGGCGTATTTCATGTACCGCGGTAGAGGCCATAAGCCGTGAGTCATAAGCCGTAAGCCATGAGCCATGGGCTTTGAACCATGGACTATGAACTGAGGCTTTAGAGGGATAGTAAAACGGGCTTACGCAGCTTTCAGCTTCTTTCGTAAGCCTAAGAGTTGCTTTCTCAACGAAGAGATCATTTCTTGAAGAATATCCAAGTCGATTGGTTTGAGGTAAGATAATTGGTGAGCTGCAATAAGCTGAGTTTCGAGTTCAAAAAGTGATCCGGTTGCGATTTCGATGAACCTCGAGAATTCTACAGGGCTACTACGACTGCTGCCCTCCGCGATATTTGACGGAACTGAGAGTGCCGCACGCCGTAATTGCGAAGTAAGACCATAAACCTCTTCTTTTGGAAATTGCCGTGTGACTTTGAAAATGCTAGTATAAAGCGCCAATCCGTCTTCCCGGACAGTGTAATTTCTAAAATTTCTCATGCTTACAATATCCCTAGTATAAGGGACTGATCATGACACCTGAGGCCAAAACGTAATTTTTAGTGGAAGATCATGAAGTTCATGGTCCATAGTCCATGGTTCACGGACTATTTCAAATGCCTAGAGGCATTTGAAATAGTCAAACGGCTCCAGGCAATCATCACATTGGTACATCGCCTTGCACGCCGTTGAGCCAAACTGACTCACCATATGCGTATTGGTCGATTTACACTGAGGGCAACGCACCTTATCCGCTTCTCCAAATAGGGCTTTTTTATTGACGCTGCCTGCGGCAGGAGGCGCAATTCCGTATTCTTCCAACTTTTTACGGCCGCTGTCGGTCATCCAGTCCGTCGTCCACGCGGGATCCAACACGGTTTTAACTTCCGCATCGGCGTATCCGTGCTCGGCTAGTTTTTCCTTGATCTCTTCTTCGATGGTGTTCATCGCAGGGCATCCACTGTAAGTCGGGGTAATGGTGACCACAGGATTCTCCCCATCCATATCGACCCGGCGAACAATGCCCAAGTCAACGACGGTCAGCACGGGAATTTCCGGATCGCTGACCTCTTCCATCCACTGCCAGATGTCGTGGGTCACCGCCATCATTTTACCATTTTGCGTTTGGAATACTGCGCTGTAGGTACTGCAGGTCGGTCAACAAGTATCCGAGGTGCTCGGAATGCACGCCTTTGCGCCCGCCCGAGTGCATCCAGCCACTTTCCGGAACGTTCAAAGTAGCTTCTTCAAGGATCTCCTTGACCTTGGCTTCCCAAAGTGGTTTCAGCTCGGCTAAATTCGGTGCAATTCCTACGCCTAAGAGTGTTTCATCGACCTCGTCCATCTCGAATAACTCACCGGTGTAGGCCCAGAGTTCATTCAACGGCTCCTGCACTCGGCGGTGACTTTCGTCAGTACCGTCACCGAGGCGGATCATCCACTCGCTCGAGTAACGCAAGTGATAGGTCACTTCTTTCAACGACTTACGGGCTATGGCCCCGAGCTGTTCGTCCGCACTGTTCGACAACCGCTCGAGCTGAAGGTAGTGGAACACATCGAATAAGAATTGGCGAACAATGGTTCGACCGAAGTCACCGTTTGGCAACTCGGTAAGCAACACATTGCTAAACTCGCGTTCGCGTCGCATGTAAGCCAAATCATCTTCGCTTCGGCCTTTACTTTCCAATTCGCCCGCATAGGTCAAGTAACTGCGGCTTTGTCCAATGAGGTCCAGCGCCATATTGATAAGAGCAATGTCTTGCTCCAAAATTGGACCGTGGCCACACCACTCGCTTAAGCGATGTCCAAGGATGAGGCTATTGTCGCCCATGCGAAGGGCGTAATTAAAAAGTGCTTCTTTAATCTCCATGGCGACTTACATATGTCCGACTTCCTTCGGGATATCGTAGAAGGTCGGGTGTCGGTAAACTTTATCGTCGGCCGGTTCGAAGAGCGATTCGCCTTCGGTCGGATTAGAAGCGTGCATGTGCTTCGACTCCACGACCCAAATGCTGATTCCCTCAGATCGGCGCGTATAAACGTCGCGGGCGTTTTCGATGGCCATTTCGGCATCGGCGGCATGCAAGGACCCTACGTGTTTGTGGTGCAGACCTGATTTACTGCGGATAAAGACTTCCCAAAGGGGCCAGTCACTCGGTTTTTTCTCACTCATGCTTCTTGTGCTTTACGCTGACGTCGCTTTTCGGCATATGCATTGGCAGCCTCACGAACCCACATACCTTCTTCCTTGGCTTTGAGTCGAGCCGCAATGCGCTCCTTGTTGCAAGGGCCATTTCCCTTGATCACGTCGTAGAATTCGTTCCAATCGATCTCACCAAAATCGTATTGACTGCGGTCCTCATTCCACTTCAAATCGTCGTCAGGTACGCGCAAACCAATAAACTCGGCCTGCGGTACGGTTTTATCTACAAACTCCTGACGGAACTCGTCGTTACTTTTTCTCTTGATCTTCCACTTCATGCTCTGTGCCGAGTTGGGCGAGTCCGCATCGCTTGGTCCAAACATCATGAGCGATGGCCACCACCAGCGGGTCAGTGCGTCTTGAGCCATTTCTTTTTGCTCGGGAGTTCCATTCGCCAAGGTCGAAATGATCTCGTACCCCTGACGTTGGTGAAAGCTCTCTTCTTTACACACCCGAATCATGGCTCGCGCATAAGGACCGTAAGAGGTCCGGCAGAGTGGAACCTGATTCTGGATGGCAGCACCATCTACCAACCAACCTATGGCACCGATATCGGCCCAGGTCAAAGTGGGGTAGTTAAAGATGCTCGAGTATTTTGCCTTTCCCGTATGCAGATCGTCGATGGTATCCTCGCGCTTTACACCCAAGGTTTCCACAGCACTGTACAGATAAAGCCCGTGACCGGCCTCGTCTTGAATTTTCGCCAATAAGGCTGCTTTACGTCGCAACGACGGTGCACGCGTGATCCAGTTCGCCTCGGGCAACATACCCACCACCTCGCTGTGCGCGTGCTGTGAGATCTGTCGAATGAGGGTCTTCCGATACGCTTCGGGCATCCAATCGCGCGGCTCTATCTTTTCCTCGCGGTCGATCTTTGCCTGAAACGCTTCTTCCAGTTTCTTTTCGTCCATAATAGTAGCTTGAACCAGTTTACAAGTATACGAAAAACGGGTGAGGGCAAAGAATTGTTTGGTCCACGTAAAACCCTATTTTTGCTGAGCTTAACCGACGAATCATGCCTCATTTTCATACGCTTGCGGTCGCAGAGATCCGCCGCGAAACCGAGGAGTGCGTCAGCATTGCCTTCGACGTACCTGAAACGCTCGCCTCCGAGTACCAATACATTCAAGGGCAATACCTGACCCTCAAAACAGATATCGATGGCGAGGAAGTTCGCCGTTCTTACTCCATTTGCAGCTGTCCGCTCGACAACGAATTACGCGTTGCAGTGAAGGAGGTTCCGGGCGGAAAATTCTCGACCTATGCTAATCAGGAACTCAGCCCGGGTGATGAACTCAAGGTCATGACACCCATCGGAAAGTTCTACACCGAGCTCGATGCCTCCAACGGCAAGCACTATGTAGCCTTCGTCGCCGGGTCCGGAATCACGCCGGTGATGTCGATCATGAAGTCGGTTTTGCGCACCGAACCCAACAGTTATTTCACGTTGTTCTACGGAAACAAGAATTTCGACAGTATCATCTTCCGCGACGAGATCGAGGCACTCAAAAACGATTACCTCCAGCGACTGAGCGTGTACCACTTGCTCAGTCGTGAGATCACCGACGCCCCTCTTTTTAATGGTCGCCTCAGCGGCGAGAAGGCCAATCATTTCCTCGATCGACTCTTCGACTGGAAAAAGGTTGATGAGTTCTTTTTGTGCGGGCCAGGCGAAATGATCATGGACATTAAGGACACCCTCATTCAAAAAGGGGTCGACAAGAAAAAGGTGCACTTCGAACTCTTTACTACCCCAGGACAGCCAAAAGCTGCCCCAAAACCGGTAGTCGAAAAGGCCGAAGAAGATTACGATAGCCAATTAGAGGTAACCCTGGACGGAATTACCTACAGTTTCGGTCTCGACGAGGATGGACCCAATGTACTCGACGCCGCTTTGCACCACGGTGCTGATGTTCCCTTTGCATGCAAAGGGGCAGTGTGCTGTACTTGTAAAGCCAAAGTGCTCGAGGGAGAAGTCGAAATGGAAATGAACTACGCTCTCGAGGACGGTGAGCTCGAGGCCAAATATGTCCTTACCTGTCAATCGCATCCGCGCACTGCAAAAGTGAGCATCAGTTTCGATGAGTAGGATCGATGAATTAGTCGAGGCTTTAAAACTGAAGCCTCACCCCGAGGGCGGATTCTTTCGCGAGAACTACCGGAGCGAACGCTATATTCCGCAAGAAGCACTTCACAAGGCCTATCGCGGGTCGCGCAGCCAGAGCACCGCCATCTACTTTCTCTTACCCAAAACTTCCTTTTCGGCATGGCACCGTATCCATCAAGATGAGATCTGGCACCATTACGAAGGAGGGGTCATTCGGATCCATATGATCAGCATCCTCGGAAACTACGCCCGGGTCGATGTCGGCAAGGATCTGGCCGCAGGCCAAGAATACCAAGTCATTATTCCCGGACAAACGTGGTTTGCTTGCGAAGTCGTTGAAGGAGATTATGCCTTGGCCGGATGCACCGTTGCTCCTGGATTCGATTTTTCGGATTTTCAAATGCCTACTCGGGCCGAAATGCTCGGGAAATATTCCGAACACGAAGAAGTCATTACGCGGTTGACGCGGGAATGACCCATTTTCACAACATCTCTTCAGCTATGGTCGGTCGTAAGATCATTAGAAACCGATCGGTTTGGGCTTCGCTTTTTTCTCTTGAACGAACTTTTTAAGGTAGCTAAAGACAAGAGCAATTTGCTCGTCCTGAGCCCCGATCTTTTTCTTGACTTTCTCTAGCTCAATGATCAATTCTTGATGATTCAGAAGCAGTTCTCTCATTCTTGTGAATACCCGAATGATCTGGATATTCACCTGAATGGCGACATCACTGGATAAAACGCTCGATAGCATTGCCACACCTTGTTCCGAAAAAACATAAGGGCGTTTTCGCCGTTCTCCCCACCTTGAAGTCGCAAAATGAGACTTCAAGTTCTTCTACTCCTCTTCTGTGAGTTGAAACATGAAGTTTTCTGGAGAACGGGCCACGTTTCTCTTGACTTGCTCGTTTAACCTTTTGGTCTCCACTTGGTACAACTCGGATAAATCGCTGTCGAGCATAACTTTGGAACCTCTTAATACATAGATCTTACTCAGAAGAACGTCCTCCGAAACTTCCATTTCATTCATGATCCTATCCTGGCTAACAAAGTGAAAAGTACGTTGCCCCAGGGCCGGGTACATAACGAATAGGTTCCGTTATTCCCGGGAAGAATTGATTTGTCGTATGGTTACGGTTTCGGTCAGGTAGGAACTAAAGTAGTCCATACAACGCGTCAAGTAAGCTTGATCGATAGTGCTCACAATAAAAAGCCCCGGACTCCTCCTGGGCTTTTCCACTTTAACAAGCAAGTGTTAAGTGTTTCTGCTACGAAATAAATCTAAACGATAGGTCTATTTGTTCTGATGCAATTCGCTTGCCAAAGTTTAATTAACTCAAACCTTCATCACTAAGACGATCGGCAAGCCAATTCATTACAGCACGATTCCGAAAACTACCGGAGTAAGTTCCGGGCCGCGGTTTTCTTGGAAAAGTGTGTTGAGGGCATAGCGTGCGAAGAAGTTTACTCCGGCCACCCCGATCTGGGCTTGCAAACCATATTGAAAATCCGTCAAGAAGAAGTCCGACTTCACCTTGGTATTAACCTTTTCGTTGTTGCCTTCGCGATACTTGAACTTTCCGCTCGACCCGATGCGGAGCCCGGCGTACCCTCCGATGCCCATATTGAACCCGTTTTCAGTAGCGCGATTATCGCTGAAGTCGAGTTGCAACATCAGGGGAATGTTCAAGGTGGTGACGTTCATTTTGTTTTTGTCGTACGAAGACTGCAGATTGTCAGGAAAAATTGTTTCATCTTCGGTTTTCACCGGAATATGGGTTCCTTCGTAGTTGTAGTTGCTCCAGGCCATTTCGATTCCGTACTTGATGTGGGCCGGACTGTTTTCGTTACCGAGGCGTGTTTTAGCTCCAAAGCCAAGCCCCCAGTGCATGCTCCAAGTGCGCAAAGCGTAATCGTCCGTTCCGGCAGCGGGGAATTGTCCGTCGGCATCGAGGTAGTTATTGAGTCCGATGCTCAGGTCGAAGTAACCGATGGTAGGATCGCCTTCATCGTCCCAGTCCCAATTCCAGTCCTCATCCCAGTCCTCATCCCACTCATCGTCGTCCGACTCCCGGTTGAATTCGTAATCAAAATCTTCTTCATCATCGCCCATGGCCTCGATGATCACACGGCGCCCCATTTCTTCATTGAGGAGTTCCAGGGCTTCCATTTGAGCTTCGAGTTCTTCTTCCATGGCCTCAACTTGGCGCTCGAGTTCTTCTTCTGCGCGCTCGCGTCGCTCTTCAGCCTCGTCGTCGCTGATCTCGCCGGCTTTGCGCGCCTCTTCAATGGCCTTCATTTCGCGAGCCATTTCTTCGCTGGCAGCGGTCATGCTGCGTGTGATCTCCTGCACCATACGGTTGATGTCGACACTCGACAAACCGTTGAGGCCACTGCTCGAGTCGGTCTGAATAATGATCTTGGTACCGTTCGATTCAATGATTACTGTGTCTCCTTCGCCACCGGGAACTCCGGCCGCGAACGTTGGCATACTTACGAAAAGGCCCGCCAACAAGGCCATCGCTAATTTCAGGGTTTTGGTTTTCATAATGATTGGTGTTAAGTGTTGCTGTTATTACTTGCTTCGGTTAAAGAGCTTTCCAAGCGCGCCCTTCTCGATCTTCGGCAAGCTGTTCTTGTCGATCCTGGGCAAGGCCACCTTGCCACGTGGATTCTCGAGTTGTCCCAGTTTCAGGCTGTTCAGCGCTTCCCACTGACTGCTTGCGAATTCTGTGATGCTTTGCTTGGGCGGATTCGCCTGCGCGATGAGGGCGCGGTGATCGGGCTGGGCGAACTGTAACTCCACCTTGAACTTCTTGCGCTTGTCGGATGCTTGCTGCCTTTCGGCAGGATCCGAGAGCGACGCCAGGTTTACTGATGCCCGCGGGAGGCTGATCTTTTCTTCGCTATCGCGCACGACAGTGTTAGAGGTGTTATCAGTTTCATTAGTGTTATAAGTGGCTTTCTCAACAGGAGATGTATTCTCCTCAGACGCGCTTTCATCACCCTCATCACTTATGCCACTGCTATCACTTATATCACTGCTACCGCTACTATCACCTCCCTCACTTCCTTTCGCTTCTTCCAACTCCTCGGTCGGCTTGGCGGCAATTTGGTCGTTCGCCGGGGTGCCGGTCCACTCGCGGCTCATCCAGCCGAGGCCGAAAACGAGCACAATGGCGGCCGCCGCGGCCCATCGGTACCAAAGCACGGGAGCTTTAGCATCCTCCCGCTGAGGGAGAGAACCTTCGATACGCTCCCAAACGGATTCGCTGGGCTTTACCTCGTAGCCCTCGAGGTCTTCGCGAAATTTTTTGTCGGTAGCATTCATAGCTGTTGATATTCTAATTCGGTCATTCTACTTTGTAACATCTTGCGGGCCTTGCTCAATTGGCTTTTGGACGTGCCTTCCGAAATACTGAGTTCGTAGGCGATCTCTTGGTGACTGTACCCTTCGATGGCGAAGAGGTTGAACACCGTACGGTATCCGGTTGGCAGCTCATCGATCAACTTCATGAGGTCCTGTGCCTCCAGTTCGTGCTGCTCGGCCACCGGCTCTAACCGCTCCAGAGTGGCGTCCTCGGTTTCGTCGAAGAAGTCCTTTTGACTGCGCAGAAAATTCAGTGCCTCGCGCACCATGATCTTGCGGATCCAGCCTTCGAAACTCCCCTCGTCTTGATAGTATTCCAATTTGTTAAAGACCTTGATGAAACCGTTCGACAGTACTTCTTCGGCATCGTACGTGCTCCGTACGTAGCGGCGACAAACCCCGAGCATCTTGCCCGAGTAGCGATCATAAAGTGCCTTTTGAGCTTTGCGCTCCCCTTTGAGGCACTTTTTAATCAGCTGCTGTTCCGAATTTCCGAGGTTGATCAGTCGCACTGTTTCCGGGTTTCAATGATATAGACACGGCTTTTGTCCGTAGCGTTGCCTGAATGTGAAGTTTTTTCGCTAAATTTTCACAAGTCACTGATATTCAGTGTAAAGAAAGTTAAAAAATAAGTGCCTCGCGGCACGATGTGGATGTCCCTCGGCATTTCCTTACCTTGCACAGACATATGGCAAAACGCAATAAAGGCGGCAACCTGAAATTCAAAAAGAAGGAACTACAACGCCGCGTCCTTCGTACCTACCGGGAAAACGCCGGTAAAGTACTCAATCACAAACAAGTCGCGTCCCAACTGGGCATTACGAACGCGCACGACCGAAACCTCATAGTACAGATCATCGCCACCCTCGCCACCGAAGGGGTGCTCGAACAGGTCGATAGAGGAAAATTCCGCGCCAAGCGAAAACAGCGACACTACACCGGCTGGGTCGATATGACCAAGAGTGGCGGCGGTTATATCGTACTCGAAGATACCGACGAAGACGACCTTTGGGTAGCACCGCGGAACATGAAGCACGCGCTGCACGGCGATTACGTCCGGGTATATGCCCATGCGCGGCGACGTAATAAAAAGCCCGAGGGCGAGATCGAAGAAATTTTGGAGCGCGCACGCACCGAGTTCGTGGGTAAAATCGAGATCAGCAAGCAATTTGCCTTCCTCGTGCCCGATAACCCGCGCATGCACACCGACATTTACATTGCCCTCGATAAACTCAAAGGAGCCAAGCACGGGCAAATCGCCTTGGTCAAAATGACCGACTGGCCCGAATTGGCCACCTCGCCCTTTGGCGAAGTGATCGACGTACTCGGAAACCCCGGTGAGGCCGACGCCGAAATGCACGCCGTGCTGGCCGAATACGGCTTGCCCTACCGCTTCCCCGAAGAAGTGGAGCAGGCCGCCGCTAAAATCCCTAAAGAACTCGACCCTAAAGAGATCGAACGCCGGCGCGATATGCGCGACGTCACCACCTTTACCATTGATCCGGTCGATGCCAAGGATTTCGACGACGCCCTGTCTGTTAAAGTATTGGGTGACGGACTCTATGAGATCGGCGTGCATATCGCCGATGTGTCTCATTACGTAACCCCCGGCGATATTATCGACCGCGAGGCCTACGAACGAGCCACTTCGGTTTACTTGGTGGACCGTGTGGTGCCCATGCTGCCCGAAGTACTCTCGAACGGACTTTGTTCGCTGCGACCCAATGAAGAGAAATTCACTTTTTCGGCCGTGTTCAAAATGAACGACAACGCCGAGATCTTGAATTCGTGGTTTGGCCGTACGATGACCAAATCCGACAAGCGCTTTGCTTATGAAGACGCGCAAAAGATCCTCGAAGGCGCCGATGGCGAAATGGAAAATGAACTGCACTTGCTCAATCGTCTCGCTAAAAAGATGCGGGCGAAACGCATGAAGGCCGGGGCCATCTCGTTTCACAGTGTGGAGGTAAAATTCAACCTCGACGACAACGGAAAACCCTTGGGCGTTTACTTTAAAGAATCAAAAGACGCCAACAAGCTCATTGAGGAATTTATGCTCTTGGCCAACCGCAAGGTGGCCGAATTCGTGGGTCGCACGCCAGAAGGCAAGTTCAGCAACAAAACCATGGTGTACCGGGTGCACGATGAGCCGGATCCGACCAAGGTCGCGGAGTTCAACAACTTTGTAAAACAGTTTGGCTACCGCATGACCCTCACCAACCGCAAAACCATCACCAATTCGCTGAACAGTATTCTCGATGAGGTGCAGGGTAAGCCCGAGGAGAACATGATCGAAAAACTAGCGGTCCGAACCATGTCTAAGGCGGTTTATACCACCGAGAACATAGGGCATTACGGTTTGTCGTTCGACTTTTACACCCATTTCACTTCGCCCATTCGGAGGTATCCGGACGTCATGGTGCACCGACTTCTGCAGCATTACCTCGACGGCAATCAACAACCTAAAGATGCCGACAAGTACGAGGCGCGATGTGACCACAGCAGTGAGCGTGAAAAAATGGCCGCTCAAGCCGAGCGCGCCAGCATCAAGTATATGCAGGTGCTGTATATGTCGGCCCACATCGGCGAAGAGTACCTCGGTGTTATTTCCGGAGTCACTCAATGGGGTATTTTCATAGAGGTCAACGACAACAAGCGCGAAGGTCTCGTGCGACTATCTACGATCGACGACGATGTCTACACCTTCGAAGAGTCGAGCTACAGCATCATTGGCGAGTACACGGGAAAGATCTACCAACTCGGCGATACGGTCATGGTGCGTGTGGCACGGGCCGATCTCAATCAGAAACAGCTCGACTTTGAGTTGGTTTTAGGAGATGAGGGTTAAGGGGTCATATCTTCGTTCAAATCTCGGGATGGTGAGGACTTCAGGCGGAAGATTTTAATAGATCCTTTTTCTATGACCATCTCTTCCAGCAGAGGGGCTATAACAGGATTAGTGCTGACTTTTTTTGAATCGGAATACAAAAACTCTGCGCCGCAGTTGACCATGTCAAGGAGCTGGTCGAAATTGAGTTGGTCTTCATGGAACCCCCAGCCTTTTTTATCGATGTAGTAAAAGAAGATGAAATGGGATTCGTCGTTACCCGCAACCACTAAGGCATCTTTTGGAACTGCGTTTCGCAACTCTTCTTTGAAAAGGAGTAAATCTTTATTAAACCCAGGGGCATCAGGGTTCCAACGGGCTTGCATGCGCAAGTAGCAAGTAATTGGAAGAAGGATCAAGAGAGCATAGGCCAAATACTTCTTTCCACCTCCGGAGTGTATAAGGTGATAAGCACCATATGAAACGAGAACAAAGAGCAAAGGATAAAAGGGGAAAAGGTAGTAGTCGTGGATCTTTGCAATGGCATTGACTTCGAAAAAAAAATAGGCCAATAAGACTGCGCTAAGGCTAACTAGAAACATGAAGCGAGCATCGCGAAAAGCCTTCTTTTTGATTAGAAAATAGAACGCTGAAAGGAAGAACAATACCGAACCATAATTCAACAGTAGTTCGGGAAGGGTAGAGAATAAGTTGTGCTGATAATAGTCCAGAATTTTTGAAATCGATTTTTGGTTATTGAGCATACCCTGCACGATCGGATTCCCACTCCAATCGGGTATGACGCTGGCGTACCATGATAAGGGTAAAATTGATAACCCGAATACACGGATAGCCGAAGAAATAACTTTCGCACTTAGGTTTCCGGTCGAAAGAAAACGTTTGGCAAAATAGGCCAACGGAATCGCGTAGAAAGCTATAAAAGGAAGCTTGCACAATGCTCCAAGCGAAAGGAAAACCCCACATAGTGTCAGTAACCATTTCTTAGGTTTATTATACCATTGAAAGAAGAAAACGAGCCCCCAAAGAGATAAACAGAGAGCCAGGTTATCAGGAAGTGGGTTTATAGTATAATAGAAGAAACTGGGAGAGAATGTGAATGTCCAGGCCCCGATCATGGACAAGACCGGTCTTCTAAACAATGCCTGAAGGAGTTGATACATGCCCAGTGTGGTTATAAGACCAACTATGAACATGAATATCCTTGAGATAATAATGTGCTTTCCAAAAATTTTGAACAATACAGCGACCAGCCATTGCATGAGTGGAAATTCCATGCGAAATATCCCATCGCCGTCCCCACGGTCGTTTCGCTTGGGGTTCAAAATATTCATGTCTTCTTCATAGAAGTTGTCGATGGTAGACTGTGTTTGCGTCTGCCTCCAAACATGAATACTCATGAGGTCTTTTGGAAAATGCTTGAAGTGGAGGATTGTGCTGAATCCAACGATCAGAAAGAAAACACTATTTCTCAGGAACTTGCTCATCCTACTGCATATCGACTAAATGCTCGAACTCCTCAAAAGTTACCAAGTTCAAATATTCCTTCCGGTTCTCTTCAAATACCCTGAATTCGTAGAACGGATTTGTGTTTTCAATACTCTTGCCGATAGGGATGCTCTTCGAAATGATCCCTACACCCCAGTCGGAATCGATGCAACAGGAGAATACGGAAGAGTCATACCGCCACTTCATAAAAGCTTTCCAAGTGGTTCCATTCCAAGCTTTTCCGGCCGGCGTAAAGTTGTACTGAAAGAACTCCCTGGCATGCCATTCCGTTGCTGGATTGCAATCGTGTATGACAATAAATCCATCATCCTGAATGAATTTCAGTGCATTTGCAATATCTCTATCGGCCTGATGCGCCAAATGAAGACCATCGATGAAAATTAAGTCAAATCGGATTTCTGGATTTAGAATTTCTCCCTTCGATAACTTCGCGAAAAACTCATCGCTCGTTAGTTGAAAGTCCACAGGGTTTTGTTTGAATTCAACTCCCGGATCAACACTATGTTTTTGAGAGGCATTGATCAAATTGAAGTTATACCTGGGGTCATTGACACCTATTTCGAGATAGTTAGGATCGTCTTTTTTAGAAACTAGGTAATTAATAATGTCGGTATGCTTAGGTGACTTTCCAGCCTCTTTATTATTAAGGGCTCTTCCCCTTCGATATTCCGCATGTCGCGTATAGGATTTCGGTACGAAATAGCGATTAATGAAACTAAAGTCTATTGAGAGTTTGCTCATATGAGTTTGCTGAAGTTTTTTGCAAGGCATGTAGTATCATGAATACTAAAAAACATCCTCTAAAATTCAAGGGTTTTAAGCGCCTACAATTAGTTAGAATAGAGCGGTTTTTTACCGACAAGGAGGTTAATGAATACGCGAACTACGGTACTACCCACTACCAATATAAAGGTGGGAACGAGGCGGAAAGAAAAATAAAGCTGGTCCGCCGGCCAAAGCAATTTATTGAGTAAGGGTCCAATGCCAATAACGTACAGGGCTAGCCATAATCCTATGGGAAAAGCTTCTATGAGGACGCTCTTTCTTTTTAGCGTGCTTTCACTCAGGCGTTTGAATATAGTGACGAAAAGGATGAATGAACTGATCACCCCTAAATTGAACGCCAACCACTGTTCAGGATAAGCCTCGAATGTTGAATCGGGTCGTGATATATGTTCCCAGTAGTCATAGGCACTGTACACAAGAACAAGTAAGAATAGAATTCGGATGGGTTTTTGAGTCAAAAAGCGCATAGAGTGGCCGCCTATAAATGATTTGATCTATAGATTAACCTATCCATCAGTCAGTTGTAATGAAAAGTCAACTTTTAGAGTAAAGGGGGATGCCCATTTTGAATAATCAAGGGCAATGAACCATCAGGTTTCCGATGCTCGCCTCGGCAATGCCGTTCTTCTTAGCAACCTGTGCCACGCCGCAAATTTCGCTTTTGCGATCCAGAGCTTCCAAAATTTTGCCTTTGGTCAAGTAGGGGCTCACCCGCTCTTTATCGAGATCGATGGAACGGTTGATGTCGATGAGGCCTGCGACTGCATTCCCCTTCTCCATAAAAATGCGTGCGCGCTGCTCGTACGCCAACGCATTCTGAGGTTCTGCTACAATCAGTTGGTTACAATAATTCATGGCCTCGTCAAAATTGTCTTTCTCCAATTCGATCTCCGCCAATAGCCGCACCACATTGGGGTCGTTACCGCTATCTTCGCGCAATACGTATTCGAGGTCCATAATAGCCTTATCGAGCTCACTGGCGTTGATGTACATCTCAGCGCGACCCAAGCGGGCCGATCGATCCTTGGGGTTTTCTTTGAGTACGCTGGAGTACAACTCAACTGCCTCGCTATAGTAACCCATGGCTGATAACCCGCTGGCCTTGGCGCTAAGCAATTGTGGGTCGGTCGGAAAACTATTCAAGCCCTCCTCATAGATTTCCAGCGCTTTTGGAACCTGATTCAGGTCTTCGTAATAGCCACCTAATTGGGCGTATAAACGAGCATTGTCGGGGTCGTCCGGAAACACCTCGATACATTTCTTGATCGCCACGATCGCACAAGCTTTGTTGTTGCGATCCAGGCAGCCTTGGATTCCGGCCAAATAAGCATCGCGATTCTGTGACCAACCCGTAAATGAGGTGGCCAGCAACGCGATGGAAAGAAGTGAATAACGTAGCATTTTGTTCATAAACAGGGACTTGGTTTGGAGCCGTTAAGTTAGTAAACCATTTTGATTTGCCTTGATTTCTGCCACTTCTCTTTGCAAATTTCTGATCGCCTGAGTCCAAACCCCATCACTCCCAAAATCCGACTCCAAGGCGTCGCTGATATAATGCGTGAACCGCCATACTTCGCGCACTTCGTTAAAGGGGACCAAGTAGAGTTCGTAGGTCGGATTCGTAGAAACGAGCAATAAGCCTTGCGGCTCGATGAACACCTTTTTGAATACAATTCCCTCATCCAGCGTGAGTACAATGCATTCTTGTCCGTCTGATATGGCGTTCCAGTCCTGCACGAACTCCCCAATGACGATGGACCCATCCGGTACGGGCGGCATAGAGTCCCCGGTAATAGAGAAGGCGCGGTACTTGCGCTGACCATTCAGGAAGGGTAGGCGAAAGGTCGGTAGCGAGGCAATGTACTCCGGGTCGGCAAAACCGGTCGTATACCCCGCCTTGGCCTTGGTGTCGACCAACTCGATATTCTCTTCGTTGTCCGAGCCCACGGTGGTGGTCAATACCCTTAACTTTTGCCCGGCGATATCGGCCTCCTGCTGCCACGCCGAGATCTTTTGCTCACTCCACTTCGACAGGTCTTCGCGCAACAACACATCTACCGATAAACGGTAGAATTTGGCCAGCTTCAACAACGTGCTGTAGGGCGGCTCCACCGTGCCCAATTCATAGGTGCTCAACGACGATCGCGAAACGTTCAATTCGCGTGCAACGTCTTGCTGCGACAGGTGCTGACGCTTTCTAAGGAGCTGTAGGTTCGATCCGAAATCCATAAAACTTTTCAACAAAGGGTTGCGTTCTATTTTCGCTATGACTAATTTGTTGTCACAACATTGACAAATATACTGTCAAAACGATTAAAAGACAAGAATACGGCTCGTTAAAATGAAAGAAAAGAACATCGTTCATCTCGATCTCGACACTTTTTTTGTGTCGGTCGAACGCCTCCTCAACTCCGAACTGGTGGGCAAACCGGTCATCATCGGTGGCTCCAGCGACCGCGGGGTAGTGGCCTCGTGCAGCTACGAGGCCCGCAAGTTCGGCATCCATTCGGCCATGCCCATGCGGCAGGCCAAAATGCTGTGTCCCGACGCCATTTACCTGCGCGGAAACTCTATGAACTACAGCAAATACTCGGACCTCGTCACCGAGATCATCAAAGAAGAGGTGCCGCTGTACGAGAAGAGTTCGGTCGATGAGTTTTACGCCGACCTCACGGGTATGGACCGCTTTTTTGGGTGCTACCAATTCGTGTGTGAGCTGCAGCAAAAGATCACCCGTGAATCGGGCTTGCCCATTTCGTTCGGGCTCAGCACCAACAAAACCGTCGCCAAGGTCGCTACCAGCGAAGGCAAGCCACACGGACACATGCACATCATCCGCGGAGCTGAAAAACCCTTCCTGGCGCCTTTATCGGTCCGCAAGATCCCCATGATCGGCGCCGTGACCTACCGCCAGCTGCGCGACCTCGGCGTGGAGTTCATCCGCACGCTGCAAAACATGCCCCTTGAGCTCGTCGAGCGGGTCTTCGGCAAACACGGACGCATCATGTGGCTCAAGGCCAACGGAGTCGATGACAGTCCGGTCATCGCCTACCACGAGCGTAAGTCGATCTCCACCGAGCGCACCTTTCAGCGCGATACCATCGACGTGCACAAACTGCACGATCTGCTCGTGGCGATGACCGAAAGTCTGGCTTACCAACTGCGTCGAGGTAACAAACTCACGGCCTGCATTACGGTCAAAATCCGCTATTCAGACTTCAACACCCACAGCCTCCAGGCCCGAATTCCGTATACAGCCTCCGACCACGTACTCATCGAAAAGGCCAAGGAACTCTTTTACAAGCTGTACAACCGTCGCCTTCTGGTCCGACTCATCGGCGTGCGTATGAGTCACCTCGTGGGGGGCGGACACCAAATCAACCTGTTCGAAGACACTGAAGAAATGATGAACCTCTATCAGGCTATGGACAAAATGAGACACCGCTTCGGCGAAGGATCGGTCAAACGAGCGGTCAGCATGGGCGCTCGGACCATCGGACGTATGCACAACCCCTTCGACGGCCGACCGCCGGAATTACTCGCCAACCGAAAGAGTTAGCAGCGCGGTCGCCAAAATTGGCCCTTAAGGCCAGTGCGATTCGCTTTGGCGAGTCCATTCGCGCTTCGCCCGAGTTTATCGTCCCCCGCTGGTGGGGGTTGGAACCTAGAAGTGAATATTGACAACGTCAATGTGAATTCGCGCTTCGCGCGAGTTAATTCCTTACGGAGTCAATGGTCATTTACTCGCTCGTAGAGCGAATGGACTTCGGCGCAGCCGAAATTGGGACTTGCGATTGAGCTTGCCTCGAGCAAATCAGGCTGCACAAAGCGATCAATTTTTGAAAAAGCCAACAGCTTAAGCCTTGCGTTAGCCTGGTTTTCGAAAAAATGAACTTCGCTAAAGCCAAAGCCAAAGCCAAAGCTCACTGCCAATTAAGAATTAAGAATTCGAAAAAGTGCTGAACAACCACACATACTACAGCCTAAAATACGGTGTCATGAGCGAGCAAGACCTGCTCGAACAGGCGCAAATACACGGATTCAAGACCCTGGCGCTGACCGATATCAACAACACCTCGGCAGCCCTCAACTTCGTCCGCATTGCCCACCGCTATGGGGTTCGACCCGTACTCGGCATCGACTTCCGCCGCGGGGCCGATCAGCACTTCGTGGCCCTGGCTCACGACAACGACGGCTGGTACGAGCTCAACCGCTTTCTCTCGCCCTTTCTCGTGCACGAAACCGACCGCGAGCTACCCGATCGCGCCCCGGCCTTCGAGCACGTTTCGGTCATTTACCCCTTCGCCAAAGCACCGACCAAACTCCGCCCCAACGAGTACGTGGGGATAGGCCCGCGCGACCTCAATAAACTTACTTTCTCGCCCTTCAACGGGCGGATGGACAAGCTCGTCGCACTACACACCGCTACGTTTCGCCACAAACGCGACTACAACGCTCACCGACTCCTGCGCGCGATCGATAACAACGCGCTGTTGAGCAAACTCCCCAAGTCCGAAGAGGCTCACCCCGACGACCGCTTTCTCGACAAACAACAGCTGCGCGCGGCCTACAACGGACACGAGTACCTGCTCGAAAAGGCCGAAGCCCTGCTCGAGCACTGCAGTATCTCGTTCTCTTTCGGCATCAACAACAACCTCAAACGTTTGGCCGATACCGCCGAAGAAGACTTCGCCCAACTCCGCAAACTCACCTATGAAGGAGTAAAATACAGGTATAAGAATCCCGACGATGCACTGTTCGATCGCATCCAAATGGAGCTCGACATCATCGAGCAAAAAGACTACACTTCGTACTTCCTCATCAGTTGGGACCTCATACACTACGCCAAAAGCAAGGGCTATTTTCACGTGGGGCGGGGGAGTGGTGCCAATAGCGTCGTAGCCTACTGCCTCGGCATCACCGATGTCGATCCCATAGAACTCGACCTGTACTTCGAGCGGTTCATCAACCTCTATCGGGAGAATCCGCCCGATTTCGACCTCGACTTCAGCTGGACCGACCGCGATGATGTCACCCACTACCTCTTCAATAAGTACGGGCGCGAACGCACGACCTTGCTTGCCACCTACATCACCTTCCAGTTCAAATCGGTCCTGCGCGAACTGGGTAAGGTGTTCGGACTCCCCAAACACGAGATCGACAGTTTACAGCAAAAGGTGAAGTACAACGGTCGGCTCGATGAAATTGAACAGCTTGTACTCCGCTATAGCCAATACATCCACGGCTTCCCGAGCCACTTGAGCGTGCACGCGGGCGGAATCCTCATCTCTGAACGACCCGTACATTACTACACGGCCACCTACGTGCCGCCCAAGGGTTTTGAGACCACCCATTTCGATATGGTGATTGCCGAAGATATGGGACTGTACAAATTCGATATCCTGAGTCAGCGCGGACTCGGCCATATTCGCGATACGCTCGATGAGGTCAAGCGGAATCGAGGAGTAGACCTCGACATCCACGATATTCCCGGATTCAAGAAAGATCCAGCCATCAAAGAACTCCTGCGCGTGGGCCGAACCATGGGCTGCTTTTACGTGGAGTCGCCCGCCATGCGCCAGTTGCTGCACAAACTCGGTACCGATGACTATTCGGGACTGGTTGCGGCCAGTTCGATCATACGCCCCGGAGTCAGCCAAAGCGGCATGATGCGCGAGTACATTCTGCGCCACCGCTTTCCCGAAAAGCGCAAAGAAGCCCATCCGGTAATGCAGGAGATCATGCCCGACACCTACGGGGTCATGGTGTACCAGGAAGACGTGATCAAAGTGGCACATTACTTTGCCGGACTCACTTTGGGCGAAGCCGACGTGCTGCGCCGCGGCATGTCGGGCAAGTACCGTTCCCGCGAGGAGTTTGCCCGCGCGCGCGAAAAATTCTTCAGCAACTGCCGCGAAAAAGGCTACGGCGAAGAACTGACCGCCGAAGTGTGGCGGCAGACCGAAAGCTTTGCCGGCTACGCCTTCGCCAAGGGCCACTCGGCCAGTTACGCCGTCGAAAGCTATCAGAGCCTCTTCCTTAAAGCGCATTATCCGCTGGAATTTATGGTCGGTGTCATCAATAACTTCGGCGGCTTTTACCGCACCGAATTCTATGTTCACGAGGCGCGCATGGGCGGAGCCAATATATGCGCGCCTTGTGTGAACAAGAGCCGGCACGAAACCACCATCTATGGCCACGACCTCTTCCTCGGGTTTCA
Organism: Flavobacteriales bacterium; assembly: GCA_021296215.1. Lineage (NCBI taxonomy): Bacteria > Pseudomonadati > Bacteroidota > Flavobacteriia > Flavobacteriales > Flavobacteriales bacterium. Next base: position 20,929 of record JAGWBA010000003.1, on the reverse strand, counting down.
ACACATGAAATCGCTCGAACAGCGCATGATCCGGCAGCTCCTGGCGGAGCGTAACGCGGCCGGACCCTTTACCGATCTCGAAGATTTTCTCCGGCGTATCTCCATATCGCTCGAGCAGCTGCGCTTGCTCGTGCGCGTCGGCGCCTTCCGCTTTACCGGCAAATCGAAAAAAGAACTCCTTTGGGAAGCCCACATGCACCTCAGCAAGGGCAAGTCGAAACCCCGCAAACACGAGCTGTTCGAGATTCGACAAAAGAAGTACGACCTGCCCCCACTCAACGGATGCGACCACGAAGCGGCATTCGACGAATTGGAGATCATCGGCTTTCCGCTCGTAGCGCCCTATGAACTGCTGAAAACACCTCCCAAAAACAAACTCGGAGCAAGTGGCCTGCCCGAATTCTTCGGCAAACGCATAGAGGTCTACGGTTACCTGGTGACCATTAAAGACACCAAGACCAAGAGCGGTAAACGTATGCACTTCGGTACATGGGTCGACCAAAATGGTCTATTCATCGATTCGGTGCACTTCCCGCCGCAGGCGGAAAAACACCCCTTTAAAGGACGTGGTATCTACCGCATCGCCGGAAAGGTCACCGAGGAGTTCGGCTGCTACGCCATCGATTGCAAGGAGCTCGAGAAGCTGCCTTATGTCGAGGATCCGCGATACGCTTAATCGGACAGCTCTTTGGCTGCCTTCTTCGCCGCTCGCTCGATCTTCCTCAACTCGGATTTGTTGGGTGGGGGATCGACCGAACCCTCGTAAATGGGCTTGCAATCGACGATGCTCACGCCCTTTAAAAAGTTCTCGACCGGACCCAACAAGGTCTTTACGATCTTGACCTTGCTACGCTCCACCTCTTCGATGGTGCCGTATACCTGCTGACCAACCAAGCTGCAGCCCATCCGGTTTACTACATCTACACTTAGATCAATAGTGTCGGCCGCAAGATCTACATAACCGGTTCCCGCAATGCGTGTTTCCGGCGTGGCCATGGCGACATCCGACAGTACGGCTCGGCCATTTTCGACATCGATCCGACTCAAAATATGCGCTACGTGGGTTGTATCTCCCTTCGAAAACAAGGCTAAATTCGCATAGGCCCCACCCTTAGTTGCAGCCAAGCCAATGGGGCCCGTGACGATGACCGCGCCGAGATCTACCAAGTTAAAGTTCTGGCTTCGCTTGAATTTCCGAACGAACTTGTCGATATCGACATCGGTGAGGGTCAAATCCTTACCCTCAAATTGAACGAATCCGTCCAAGTTCCGATAAAGCGATTCACCATAACCCCGCGTGCGCAAATCGATGATAAGCGACCCCGGTCCGTAAAAAGGGATCGAGTCAAACGCGTTGTTCATGAGATCGTGCACCTAGAACGAGCCGACGCGCATGAGCAGCGAGTAATTCGGTATACTATCAAAGGGACGAGCACTGAGCATCCCGGTTCCTAAAGTTCCGAACACCGGAAGGTCTCCCGGATTAAAGCTGTAAGTGCCCGTATCTACCCGCAAAACGAAATTCGTGTGCTTGAGCACATATGGAGACGCACTCAATTAATCAAGCGTTACAAGTCCTTCCAAAGTGAAATTCGTGAAAAAGGATCCCGACCGTAAGGGGTAGTACAGCTCTTTCGATCGAAGCGATATGCTGTCAATGGTCAAGTCGCTCGAATCGGAGTGGTAAAGCAACTCACTCGCCACCAAGTCGATATTGGTGATGCGCAGGTCGTTCTTCGTAGCCACGACGTCCGAATTTATGCTTAGTCGCCCTTCAAATCTCTCTCGATCCAAAAGGTCGTCCTCTCGGTTGAACTGCTCCTCCAAATGGGTGATCACACGGGCCGAAGCGATGGTTGAATCGCCGTGCTGCTTGAATTCCGCATCGAGCCGTTCTATACGCAATTTCAGCTCATCCTCGAATCGATCAGCCCTGTAAATGAACTCGAAATTCCGAGCGTGTACGGAATCAATACTGAGCAACAGGGGATTTCCGCCTCGATCCTTTTCGGTCCGTTCCGTAAAAGGACGCTTCAAGCCTATGGACTCCTCAATACTCAGCTTGCCGCCCCATTCGTCTACCAAGACCATGCGTCCCCCTTCAAAAAAAACGTCCTCAATGGCAAAGTCATTAGTCCAAAGCGACGATATCGGAATGCCGACGTACATATACTGAATGTGTGCAACGGTATCACGCGTCCCAACTTCTTCGGTCTGATGCAGTACGATGTCCTTCACCCGTAATGCGATCTCCGGCCAGTGCCCCAAACCCGTGATCTCGACCTCGCCGTACTCGATTCTCCCTTTGATCTCCTTGTTCGCCTCGCCGATCAAAGCCTTTACGACCTTGTTTCGTTGCGAATTCACCGCCCAAACGCTAGCCAATAGCAGCAGCGACAGCACCAGCAACAGCCGCAAAACAATCTTTCTCTTCATTTATTCAACGATGATTTTCTCAACGCGATCCGCAACCCTAATGAAATAGTCACCTGCCGAAAGGATGAGCTGCGCCTCGCCATTTTTGCCCACCCTTCCGCGCTGAGCTTCCCGATCGGCAATATCGAAAACAATAAAGACTTGGCCCTCGCGGGCCGATGGGATATACACAGCCCCGCTGGTCGGATTCGGATAGAGTTCGAGTTTGTTCTTCACCTCAGACAAAGAGCTCGTTCCATCCAATGCATTGATCATGGTCCAAAGTTGATTGTCGTAGCTGTTCGCTGCTAAAAGTCCCTGTCCGCCGTCATTTCCCAGGCGAATGATCACCCGATCCTGACCGGGTATCACGTACAGTTTTTGATCGTTCTTTCCCGGTCCCGCGAAGAGATCGGCCGGTGCATTCGGAATTAGTGGGCCGTTGAACGTGAAGGCCGTACCGGGCAGCATATAACTGCTTTTTCCATTGAGCCACCAGAGGTAGCCGTACGATAAGTTCGCCGATTGCGAGGTATTGATCATGGCATCGTAGTAGCTGCCCGAGCCGCTGGCCATGATGACGTTCCCGTTCCAGGTACCTTCGTTAAGGACGAGCAGTCCAAACCTAGCCATGGAACGGGCCGTTGAAACGAATACCCGGAGGTCATTCAGGGGCACATAAGACCCGATCACACCGGTGGTAAGCGACAACTTGCCAATGATGTATTGTGCCAAGCCATTTGGTGTCACCGAGTCGAGCATATGCGTTAACAGGGTGTAGGGTGCATTGTGATAAAACCACGGGTCTGGACTTCCGCTGCAAGTGAGACAGCTCGGATTCGTACAATCGAGGTCCCCGCTGTGGTCCGGACCGGTGGTCATGGTCAGGTGCTTAAGCACAGTGGTAGTGTCTTCATATCCCGATCCGCACGACGACCAGTTGGGCCCGAGATAAGCCTTGGAGTTTTAGCCGCGTGAGATAAGCCCATCGGCCTCGGCCAAGCCGATCAAGAAGGAGGTCATGGTTTTTCCGGCCGAAGCCCAGTACCATAAACTGTCCTGTGTGAAGGAATCGAAATACTGTTCGTGTGCGATTCGTCCGTTTTCCAGTAGGATGAATGCCTTGGTACCGGTTGTGTCCAAAAAAGTATTGAGTTCCTGAAGGGCCGTGGGGTCATAGCCTGCATTTTCGGTGTCCCAGTTATTTCCGATCAAAGGCGGGAAATAGCTTTGCGCTCCGGCATAGGCCAAGTACAGCAGGGCGAAGGTCAGTAAAGTCGTTCTCAGAGCTCCTCGCACAATGCTATCATTTTTTGCATGGTATAAAGGTTCCTCGTCGTAGCGCTGACCTTGAGCTTCCGCTCTAAAAAGTTGTTGTTCAACTTTGATTTGCCTGCTCCATCAGGGCTGTAGAGATACACGGTCTTTTGTTGCACGATCACCTCTTCGGGAGAGAAATCGACTCCGGTTAGATCTTCGACGGCTTCCGAGGACGGAGCCTCATGCAAAAGAGCGAAGTAAATGCGCTCGAGCAGGTATTTCTTTCCTTTAAAGGGTATTTGGGCGAGTATGGACTTCATTTCATCAACGGTCCGTACGACTACAGGTACATCCCAGCCGTAGTGTTGGGCGATGCAATCCTTCAAAGCCCTTTCGAGGTCGCTCGGTTGCGCATCGGCCCGTAGGGCCAGATTCCCACTCTGAATATAGGTGTGGACCTCGCCAAACCCGCATTCCGAAAGCTTTTGACGGAGTTTGGCCATTTTTATCTTCTTTTGGCCGCTGACGTTGATGCCGCGAAGGAAAGCGATGTAGAGCATGAATGGAGATTTTATTTGGAGGCTTTAAAGTACTCATTAATGATGGAGTCTTTGTGCTCGTTCACGAATTCGAGGTAGGCTTTAGCGACCGGCGATAGCTTCTTGTCTATTCGCCAGATGAGTCGCCAGGAGGTGGTGAGTGGAAAGTCCGTTACCGGAATGATCTTGAGGAGCCCTTGTTCGAGTTCTTGCCGTATGCCGATGAGCGGCATCACGGAAAATCCGAGTCCGGCCAAGAGTGCCTGTTTCACCGCTTCGTTCGAGGTGAGTTCGAGCCCTTTCCTGAAGGGGATGTCTCTGAATCCAAGATACTCTTCCATGGTCGATCGGGTTCCGCTGCCCTGTTCGCGGAAGAGGAGTGGGTCGGTACGGAGGATCTCATCACCACCCTTGTTGGGGTCTATGCCATCGGGACGCCCCACAAGGAAGAGCTCGTTCTTCATGAGGGTGATGTGCTTTACTGGCAGGCTGTCCGGTAAGATCGATACCAGGGCGAAGTCAAGCGCGCTGTGAGCGAGTTCGTCGAGGACCGCGGACCGACTCGTAACGTCGAGGGAAAGTTCCACCCCCGGATGAGCCCTCATAAAGGCCGTAAGGAAGTAGGGCATCACGTATTTCCCGGTGGAGACGGTCATGATCGAAAGTTTACCGGCCAGGAGGCTGTTGTGTTGGAGTGCGCGGTAGTTGATCTCGTCGACTTCACGCAGGATGTTCTCGGCCACCTGGGCGATATCGCGACCGAAAGGAGTGATGTGCAAGCCTCGGCCGATGCGCTCTGTCAATGGCAGGTCGAAGGCATCTTGCAGACTCTTGAGCTGAAGCGATACCGCGGGCTGGGTGAGGTGCAGCTCTTTCGCCGCGGCCGTAACACTTCCCAAACGTGCGATGCACTCGAATACCCGAAGTTGCTGCAATGAATAATTCATACGATATACTAATGCGAATAATGAAAAATATAAATGAAAATATATGAATATCCTGTCGCAATTTTGCCTCCGAAATCAATAAAAAATACCACATGAAGCGAATTACGGTTGCAAAGGGCGATGGAATTGGCCCGGAGATCTTGGACGCCACGCTGCGCATCCTCAAAGCGGCAGGGGCCCAAATTGAGATCGACGAGATCGAGATTGGCGAGGAAGTATATAAAGCCGATCACACTTCGGGAATCGCACCGGAGTCGTGGGATTCGATCAGACAAAACAAAGTATTCCTCAAAGCTCCGATCACCACTCCTCAAGGTGGGGTCTACAAGAGCTTGAACGTGACTACGCGGAAGGCACTCGGCCTATATGCCAATGTTCGCCCTTGCCGCAGCCTTCATCCTTTCGTGAGCACCAAACACCCCGATATGGATGTGGTGATCATCCGCGAGAACGAAGAGGATCTGTATGCTGGGATCGAGCATCAGCAGACCGATGAGGTAGTACAGTGCTTAAAGCTCATCAGCCGCCCGGGCTGTGAGAAGATCATTCGCTATGCTTTCGAATACGCTCGTCATCACGGGCGCAAAAAGGTCACTTGTTTCACCAAGGACAACATCATGAAGCAGACCGACGGACTGTTCCACAAGGTTTTCGATGAGATCGAGGCCGAATACACCGACATCGAAAATGAACACTGGATCGTGGACATCGGCAACGCGAAATTGGCCGATACTCCGGAGATCTTCGACGTGATCGTGATGCCGAATCTGTACGGGGACATCTTGTCCGATGTCTCGGCTCAGATCGCCGGATCGGTCGGACTCGCCGGGTCGGCGAATATCGGAGAAACGGTAGCCATGTTCGAGGCTATTCACGGGTCGGCGCCACGCCGCGCCGGTCAGGACATGGCCAACCCGAGCGGGTTACTGCAAGGGGCGCTGATGATGCTTCACCACATAGGTGAGTCTGAAGCCGCTGTGAAAATTCAAAACGCCTGGCTCAAGACCATGGAGGATAGTGTGCATACTTACGATGTCTACAAAGAAGGAATAAGTATTCAGAAGGTCGGAACCCGAGCCTTCGCCGAAGCGGTGATCGAGCGGTTGGGACAGAAACCAACAAAGCTGAAGTCCGAAGAGAATATCCGGCGCGGAGCCTTGGTGCCTCCCGCAGTTAAACGAAGAACACCGGCCAAGAAGGAATTAGTAGGGGTCGATTTGTTCGTCGATCGCCGCGATGTGTCGGCCGACGAATGCGGGGCTTTGCTGCAACGAATCAATACCGATTCAGCAGAACTCACCATGATCACGAACCGCGGCATCAAGGTATGGCCAAACGGCTTCGACGAGACTTTTTGGACCGATCATTGGCGCTGTCGGTTTAAGCCGAAGAACAGTGTACAAATGACTCGTGAGATAATTGTGGAACTGATGGATCGAGCGGTGAAGGAGGGAATTGAAGTCATAAAAACAGAGAACCTGTACACCTTTGATGGAGTAGAGGGATTCTCGAAAGGACAAGGACAATAAATACTGCTTATGGAAATTCAACTCATCAAAGGAAGATACTCTCAAAGCGATGCCTTGGAATTAGTCAAGTGCCTCGTCGATTGTAAGATTCGTTTCCTCGAAGAAACCATATCTACCGAGCTAGCCGAAGAGGACATGAAAATGCGTGAACGCCGAATCGTAGAGCTTCAAAACCAGTTGAACGCTTTGCGCTCAGCGGCCAAGGAGCACGGGGCCCAGCGCCTCTCACTTAGTGCGGACATTCAGTTGAACTAACGAAGGACGGACTCCGCCTCGTGTAGGAGTCCGGCCGCTTTCGGGTGCGCGCTGGTACGAAGTAATTGCAGTGGCGTATGATCGCCACCGTAAACGCGCATCGTGGCTCCCTTGTCGGCGCCATTTTCAATGAGTATCTCGGCGATCTCCACCAAATTGGCCGGTACTTGTTGGCGAATGACCTCAACACCGTTGCTCGACACGTAGTGCAGTAAGGTGGCGCGGTGACCATAGGGTGAATGCTCTTCGACGAGTTCGGGGTGCGATTTCAGCAGATCGCGCAGCTCGTCGGCCTTACCCCAGATCACGGCATCTACGGCCGCTTCGAATTCGGGGTCGTATTCGTACCTACAATCGCAGGCCGCCACCATGAGGCTGAATCCGAACTCTTTGGAATGAACCAAGCGAGCATCGTCGGTCTTGAGCGATCTTAACCGTTCAGGAATGAATGGTGTGCCAATGAAGTCCGGGTGAAAATTGGAAAGTAAAACATGTACACGTTCATCGCCCGATTCGATCCCTTTGAACAGGTGTTCGCTCAACGCCTCAAGGTGAGCACCCACACAGGGGAAGTCGAACCGACGCGTCCACAGGTCGCCGTAAAAGGCGCGTACCTGCTGAACCGGTCGGGGTATGTACGCTTCCATTCCCTCTAAGTTAGCGAATTTTACTCCGCTTTTTCAACCAGTTTCAAGCTTTCGGAGTTGATGCAGAATCGAAGCCCTGAAGGGGGTGGGCCATCCGGAAAAACGTGTCCTAGATGGGCGTCGCAAACGCTGCACAGGACCTCAACACGAACCATTCCGAACGAGGTATCTTTTTCGTACTTGATGGCGTTTTGTCTCACTGGCTCTGTAAAGCTGGGCCACCCGGATCCCGATGCGAATTTGACTGTGCTATCGAACAGCGGCTCATCGCAGCAGATGCAGTTGTACTTACCCGCGACATGCGATTCACAATAGGCGCCCGTCCCCGCCCGTTCCGTTCCTTTTTGTCGCGTGATGCGAAACTGTTCGGGAGTCAGTTGACGCGCCCATTCATCTGTCGACCTCTCAACTCGCCGCGAGGGTTCGGGAGAGCCATTATTGGCGTAGCGTATTACGTCGTTCCAATTCATGCTTTCAATATTTGTTGGTCGCGCTTCACCAAAGCCGAGTGGTGTTCGGCATGGTAGATCGTGAAGTACATCATCTCGCGCAAGGTCAATACCCCGATCGCCGGATGCGGGGCTACCATACGATCGAGCTGTTCTTCGGACATGCCCTCTACATGCCGCACGACCGTCTTTACCTGTCTACCCAGCTTCTGCGACCATCTGTCTCGTTCCGAAATAGGAACGCTACGCGGTATGTATTGTTTCTTGGGTACATAGCCCGGCTGGATCTTCGCTAGGTATTTTTCGACCAACGCATCGTACGTCTTGCTTGGACGGTTTGCCTTTCCGAAACGCCATCGAAGCACCGACTCGGGCAAGTAAAGGGCCAAGGCCAGTGGCCGCACCGACTTGGCCAAATGCTCCAGTTGCTTGCCGGGAGTCCACTTTCCTTCCGGCGCTCGCTCAAAGTCCGTATCCGATAACCCGTTCACGAGCGCTATAAAGTCCCCGTAGTTTCGCTCAATGGCCGATGTGATTTCTTTCTTGTCCACGCTTTCAAATGTTGCTTAAATCTAAGAACTTCAGACCGTAATCGTAGCACATGCAAGCCGAACAGATCTTCGCCGAGGCATACGACCACGGACTCCGTTTCTGCGTGGTCATCGCCATTTCAGCCCCGGGGGCGTACTTTCTGGCGCGCCGCAAAACGGAGTGGTGCCGCGGCTTTTCGATCATGACATGGGTCTGGTGCATTGTAAACACCATCGTGGCCATCATGCGGTTCAACCACATCCGCGTGCCCAATCCCGATCAACTTGCTTTCGCCCAAGGTCATTCGCTTTTCTGGATGCTTCTGAATCTCGTTTTTGATTTCTTCGTGATCGTCTCAGGACTGCTCGCCTATTTCATCGGAAGATTCCAGAACGTGGGCAATTTGTTTCTCGGCCTCGCGGCCGGATGGGCAACTCAAGGCCTTTTACCGGCAATACTCGATGCCTATTTTATTTCGCAGGGCTAGTTGATCCTCAACTAGTGATTACCGGTTGGAACTCGTTCCTTTCTTCTTTCGCTCGTCCAAGTAGTTGAACGTCACCCAGCGCTTGTATCCAATGATGGCCATTTGAACTTTCGACATTTTGTCGAGCTCGACCCGTTTCCACAGCATGGGCAAAACCGCCCTGTTGAGGCTACTCAAAAAAGAGAAAAAGGCATAACGCATTAAACCAAAGGTACATCCTTATGCACAACTTCACCTTTATCGGGGTACGGAATCGTACGTAAGAGATGCTTGGCGGCTTCGATCCGCGCATCGGTTTTGTCGTTCGCCTGAACGATCACCCAGGGCGAAGTAGGTAAGTTCGTCTTGGCGAACATGGCGTCTTTATACTTCGTGTAGTCGTCCCAAAGCTCTTGTGCTTTCTCATCGACCGGGCTCATTTTCCACTTTTTCAAAGGACTTTTACTAATGTCCTTGAACCGACTCGCTTGCTCATCCTTGGTGATCGAGAAATAGAATTTGATGAGGTGAATGTTCGATTCCTGGATCATTCGCTCGAATTCGTTCACCTGACTCATAAAGATCTCGTATTGCGATGGCGTGCAAAACCCGTTTACCGGTTCTACGATAGCCCGATTGTACCAGCTGCGATCAAAGAACACGATCTCTCCGCCCTTGGGCAACTGATTCACGTACCGCTGAAAATACCATTGTCCGGCCTCCTCATCAGTGGGTTTACGCAAGGCCACGATCCGGTAGTGCCGCGGATTTATATGCGCGGTGATACGCCGAATAGCGCCCCCTTTACCCGCAGCATCGCGCCCCTCAAAGAGCCCCACGACCTTTTTTCCCTCCTCGATGACCCAGTTCTGTAACTTGATCAGTTCCACTTGAAGTTGGCGTAACCGAAGTTCATACCTGGTATAACGCAGCGCTTTTTCCAAATCGACCTTCTTCTTTTCCAGCAAGTGGGTAACGCCCACCTTGGTGTTCAGAATGGCCACGCCTTCCGGTGTCAGATCTGATGCTTTCATATCAAATGTCGATTTGTTCGAGTTGACGATAATAACGCTGAACGATATTCGGATCGGGGAAGATGGTGGTCTTGGCCCTCGGCTTGCCCGGGTAGTCGATTTGGCTCAAGACGTGGCGAATGCTTTCGAGCCGAGCAGTGCGCTTGTTGTTGGCCTTCACGATGGTCCACGGACTAAAGGCACTGTGCGTGCGCGAGAACATCTGCTCTTTGAAATAGGTGTATTTATCCCAGAGCTCTTGACCCTTCATATCGACAGGACTGAATTTCCAGACCTTGAGGGGGTTTTCGAGGCGCGACTCGAACCGCTTTTGTTGCTCTTCTTTGGAGATCGAAAACCAGAACTTGATCACGTGCACGCCATCTTCGTAAAGCATGTGCTCGAACTCCTGAACTTGCCTCATAAAGAGCTCGTATTGCTGCTTAGTGCAAAAGCCCATGACCGGTTCAACGACGGCCCTATTGTACCAGGTGCGGTCGAAGAAGACGATCTCGCCGGGTTCGGGCAGCACGCGAATGTACCGTCGAAAGTACCACGATCCCTGCTCGGCCACGGTGGGCTTGGTCAAGGCCACCACGCGCATGGTACGCGGATTCAAATGTTCCTTGAATCGCTTTATTGCGCCCCCCTTTCCGGCGGCATCGCGCCCTTCGAAAAGCACGGCCACCCGCATTTTTTTATTGGAGATGTGGCGCTGAAGATTCACCAACTCGACCTGCAGGCGCGATAGCTCTTCTTCGTACCGCAGGTTTCTCTTGAATTTACGCAGGTCCAGATTTTTGTCGTCGGCCAGGTCAATAAGATCCCTACGGGTCTTTAACCCAACCAACTCTTCGGCGGTGAACATAGGCACGTGTTTAGATGACCAATGTACGCACCTTTAAATTCTAATCGCCATGATAATGGTCAGGAAAAGATAAAATCCATGGCCATTTCAGCGTGTAACCTTGTTGTGTCGAGCAAAGGCAGATCGAAGTCCTCAGGGCCGAACATGATCGGCAGTTCCGTACATCCCAGAATAATGGCGTCGGCACCAGCTTCCTTGAACTCCTTCATGCGCTCCGAATAAAACGCACGTGCCTCACCGCTGAAGATCCCGCTAGTAAGCTCCTTGGCGATATAATGGTGCACTTGCTCGCGGTGCTTTTCGGGGGGTAGCAGTACCTCCAGACCGTGCTTATCACGAAGCCGCTCTTTTAAAAATTCCATGCCCATCACCGGTTTGGTGCCCGGCAGACCGAGACGTGGCCATCGGCCCGAGAGGGCCTTTTTAGCCGTAGCATCCGCGATATGCAAGATGGGGATATCGATCTGCGGCTGCACGTGGTCATACACCAAATGAGGCGCAGATGGCGATCCCGTCGGCGCCGTCGTCTTCCAGTAACTTCGCAATGCGCAGATATTCGGAGCGAATCTCGTTGTGATCGCCGCGCCGCATGATGTCGATATTTTGGCTGTAAAGGATCATGGGCGGATTACTCATAGGGCCGAGTTTGTCCGTCGCCATTTCATTCAGGAGGCGGTAATACACGATGGTCGAATGCCACGACGTGCCGGCAATGAGTCCGAGTTTTTTCATGCCCCCGAAGGTCGCGATTTCCGACGACCTGCTCCGTGATGCCGGTTACGGACGGTACTTCACGAAGAATCCGCCCCCGGGCAGCACCCTGCGCTCCAGAATCTCGACCGGCCGCTCCACTGCTTTGTGGTTGCCGAAAAGTGGAATTCCCCGGCCCAGATTCACGGGCATAACGAACTGCCACACCTCTTCTATGAGTCCGGCCCCAAGCGCCCGGCCATTCAAATCGCCCCCGCCGATGAGCCACACGTGCTTTTCGGCGATAGCCCGCAGTTGCCGTAGCTTTTCCATGGGGTTTTGGTTTACGACCTCAACGGTCGGATGTGCGGCCGTAGCGGTCTTGCTCACCACTACGTTATGCGTCGATGCATACGGCCACTCACCAAAGGTCAGTACCTGGCGATAGGTGTTTCCGCCTTGAAAGGTATGCGAACAGCTCGCGTAGAACTCGTTGTAGCCGAAGTCCTCACCATCGGGTGCGGGCGGAATCCAACCGACGCCGCCCTGTTCATCGGCGATGAATCCGTCCAAGGTGGTTGCGATGTACAGGATCACCATGTCACTTTACTTTTAGTTCGATATTGGGGTTGATGTTCCGTAAGAGCGAAATGAATTCTTCTTTATTAACCGGCGAAATCACCACCGCATCGTACTTGCCGAAGCTGATGTGTAGCCGGTCGAGTGACCAGGCCGGGGCCGCTAAGATGGTGCGCGCCGGCTCAATGCTCTTGATGGTACTTATGGGAAATCGCCGCCGTACGAACGGTCCACCGTGCACCACCAAGTCATGTTCTTTGGTGATCGAATAAAAGGTCAAGGCGTAGGTGATGCCCATGAAAATGAGCGTGGCCGCTACAATGGCCGTTGCAGCCCAGGCTCGTTGGTTGATCGTAAGGGCCAACGCCAAGAGCAGCGGTCCGGCCGCCAGCGCAGCCAAGCCCCAGCTTAACTTCGATCGATATATTTTGTGCTCCATTGTTTTACACGCTTGAGTGCCTTATTCCGAAAGTACGGCTTTTGGGCCGTTTCGACGGCGCGTTCAACGATGAGGCAGAACTCCCCCGCCAGCTCCGGATAATGACTCACGTACTTGTGCAGCACATCGACTGCGTGAGCCTTGGTGTACTCCGTTTCACGTTCTTTTTCGAGCTCATCGATCGCCAAATTCAATAACCGATCGCCCTGCTCTTCGGAGAGGTCGCACTTGGTGAGCGATGGAATGAACGATCCGATTTGCTGGTGGGTCTTGAGCTCGGGCAAGGCCGAAGTAATGCGTTCGAGAAAGGGAGTCCAGGTGGAGGGGTTTTGCCGAAAGGCGAATTTCATGACCCACGAGGCTCGCCAAGCAAAGGGGTAGTCTTCGCTAAGGGCCATATAGACCACCGTGGCGCGGTATTCGGGCTCCCGAAGAAAACGGTCGATCAGGGGCTTCATGCCCTTTTGACTCGGATGTTGCAAATCGGCCCGTAGGGCCTCGTATTCTGGATTATTCGTCATCGAAACCACCGCCATCGCTACCCGGACCGCCTTCACGGCGATCGCTGGGGTTGCGCTCTTGTTTGAGGCGGTAGCTAAAGGTAAGCAACCATTGACGTTGTCGCCACTGAAAAGTGTTTTCGCTGTAGTAGCCCGGTTCTTCAATGACCCACCGGCGTTTGCGCGAGTTAAAGAGGTCGCGCACGTTGAGGCTAAGGTTCCCTTTTCCATTGAACAGGTCGATGCCCACGCTGGCGTCGACGGCCGCAATGGCCTGAACGCGACCTTGAGCGTTTTGAGTTGGTCCCCGGCAGAACCCGCTCACTTGTCCTTTGAGTTTGTCGGTGAAATTCCACTGCGAACTAAGTCGGGCGGTCCACGAGGTGTTATCGGCCCCGAAATCTTCACCTTCGTAGGATCCGGCCGTTACTTCGTGGAAAAAATTCACGTTTCCGTTGATGCGCCAATCGTAGTTGATGTCGTAATTCGCGGTAAACTCGAATCCATAGGCGTCTTGTACGGCCAAATTCACCGGAAAACGCACGGTATTACCTACTGAATCGATAAAGGTGATGCGCTGTATGATGCCCGTGCGGTGGCGGTAGTAGGCAGAGGTGAGAACGCTTCCTTTATCAAAGTAATAGAGGTAGCTGGCTTCGTAGCTATCGGTGTATTCCGGGTTGAGGCCGGGGTTTCCTGCCCAGAAGTTTCGGTTGTCGCTGTAGCTGCTGAACGGCAGAAGCCATCGGAATCGCGGACGACTAAGTCGGCGACTGTAACTCATTTGAAGGGTCTGATTTTCGGTGAGCTCATAACCGAAGAAAACGCTCGGGAACCAGTTGAGATAATTGCGGGGGTTCGTTTCACCCGTTTCGACGAGCTCGGTCTCGATGTCGCTGTACTCGGCTCGCAAGCCTCCTTGCCATGACCAACGACCGAGATCTTGACTTAAAATGGCGTACGCGGCATGAATGCCCTCCGTGTAACGGAAGTAGTTGTTGAGCCCATCGACCGGAGTCCAATCGCCCTCCGAACCCTCTCGTGTTTCGACGCTGAAATCGTTGTCGATCAATCTCCAGGCACTTTTATACCCCAATTCGAGCTGTGCACCGTTCGGCAGCGGGTCGATGTAGTCGGTCTGAATGAGGTAGTTGGTTTCGTTCTCGGTATTGGTAGAACGCTGAAATAGACTATCGCTTCCCGGGTATGTGCTGGTTTGCAAGAGGTCACTGTCCTCCACGTCGTTGTCTTTGATGAACTGCAAGTCTATCGTCCATTTTCGGTCTTTTTCGTCGAAGGTGCGCAGCCAGTTCACGTTAACCTCGTAGGTATCTTCCAATTCCAGCTCTTTATCGGCCCGCAAGGTTTCCCCAAGGGTGATGCCCTCGTTGGTTTCGTCGTAGTATAAAAGGTCCACGTAGTTGTTTCCGCGTTCGGTATCGTAGAGTCCGCTCACGGTCAGCGTGCTGTAATCGCCGAGGTAAAAATCGGCTCCGGCCCTAAAGGTATTGCTCCACCCTCCGCGCAATTGATCGCGGTCACTCACAAAGGTATACGAGGTGTCGCTGTTGTCGATGATTTGCGTGGCCATTCCACCCCCCGGGCTATTTCGGTAACGCACGCTGTAACTCCCAAAGAGGTTCACATTTTGGTTGCGGTAGTTGGCGTTGAGTGTAAGTCGGTGATCGTCGGGGTAGCCCGTCACGGCCTGAACCGATCCGTTGAGTCCACTCTTGCGCTCTTTCTTGAGAACGATATTGATGATCCCCACTTCTCCTTCGGCATCGTACCGCGCACTCGGGTTGGTGATCACTTCTACGCTTTCGATGAGGTCGCCCGGAAGCTGGCGCAGGGCGTCGGCCACGTTGGTTCCCAAGAGTCCGGAGGGGCGGCCGTTTATGAGAATCCGAACGTTCTCGGATCCGCGTAGACTCACGTTTCCTTCAACGTCGACGGTAACGCTTGGAACGTATTCGAGAATCTCGCTGGCGTTCAGTCCCGATGATTTCAGGTCTTCACCCACGTTCATGACGCGCTTGTCGAGCTTGAGTTCCATTTCGCTCCGTTTTTCCACCACTTCTACCTCACCGATCACCAAGCTCGATGGACTCAGGTTAAGGGTGCCCAAGGCAAGCGACTTTCCGTTGAAGTCGATGTCGCGGTATTCGTTTTCGTAACTCAGGAAACTAACTTGCAGAATATAGGGCCCGGCCGGAGGTGTCAACCGGAAGAACCCCTCGATATCGGTCGCAGACCCTTCAACGATGCTGCTATCGCCTTGCTCCATCACCACCACCGAAGCATAGAGCACCGGCACTCCTTCGGGGTCCACCACCGTTCCGGTAATACCCGAGTTCTGCGCCCGTAGTGCCGTGGGGAACAATGTGAATAGTAAAAAGAGGAGTAGGGCGTTCTTCATTAGTGTGGTCCGTTCAGCAAAACAACGCTGTAATACTACGCTTGTTCAGCGATCGCAAATTTAGTGTTTTTTCAAGAATTTAGCTTAACTACGCGCTCCACCCTCCGACCTTGGTCCGTTTCAACGACCAATATGTAGTATCCGGCCGCGAGGCCGCCCAAATCGATTTCGGCTTCGTTTTTTTCTGTGCCTGCGGCACGATGCACACCTTTGGCGGTCAGCAGATACCAGCGGAAGGCGCTGTTGGGTAGCGATATACCCATGCGATCCGCGGTGGGGTTGGGCCCAATGCGCAATTCGGGCAAGTGGGTTTCGGTCAGAGACACCGCGGCGGTTCGGTCCCACCAAATCCAATACCGATGCATGGGAATGGCACCATCGGGGTAGTTTGGGTTCACTATCGAGGTGTCGCCGTTGACCGTGAGGTTGGCCCTGTGAACACAACCCGCGATCCAGAGGTCCTCGGGGCCGTCGGGCACGAGGTAAAGGGGTAAAAAGAAGGATCCGGTGAAGTAGCCTTCTTCGGTCCGGCCGGATCTGCCGAAATGGTGCACTTCGACCCGGGTATAGGGGTCGTACACGAAGGTAAAGTACTCGTTTCCGCGCACGAGTACGTCGTTTGCGTTGAAGTGAAAGGACGTGGAGGAATAGGGCAGGGTATCGGTACGCAGGAAATTGCCTTGCCAATTGTACTTGGTGAGTAAAACCACCTCCGGATTATTGACTCCTTGTGGAAAGGTGAGTGCTTGGTGAACGAGGTTGTTATTCGATCGATGGAGTTGATCTTCGACGTCAAAGCTGATGTATGGAGTGAGGTGGCCCCAAATTCGGCTGAGGCGAGCATTGAGTACCACGATATAGTGATAGTAGCTCGACGGTACCGAGGGCGGGGGCAGACTTAGACCCGGAAAAACACCGTTGCCGGTGGTGCCCGTTAAGGCGATCATTCCTTGGGCATTCACTTCGATATCGGAGCAGGTGCGGGCCGGGAAAAAAAGACTGTCGAGTGCTTGTCCGGTCGCCGGATCTCACTTGAGCAGGTAGCTGAACAGCGTATTGTGGATTCCGACTTTGTAGACCGTGTCGTTGGCGAACGTACCGGCCACGGCACCACTGCGGTAGCTCAGTAGTGTGTCGCCGTGGCATTTGGCCCAAAGTACGTTTCCGGCCGAGCCGAGCCGAAGGGTAAAGGAACGTTCGAGGGCGTTGTGCAGGCGCAGGGTGTCTTGGCCCGTTTCGAGATCGGCTCGGAAACTGCCGAAAATGAAGAGCGACCGATCGGGGCCTTCGACGATGTCGTGTATGGAGGCTATACTTTGATCCCACTCGATGCGTTGTATCACGCCATGGCCAGGGCGGTAATAAACGATGGAGGGATCCCCCGTTTCGTGTCCGCCCACGGAGACGGTAATCCCGCTCGGAAGGCGTCGGATGTGTCATCCGGCCTGCAACAGGTCGCCGTTACTCAGGCGTATGGCGGCCGTGATCTTGTGGGAGTCGAGTGGCGAAACGAGCTCGGTGAACGTGTGCACGGGAACTTACCCTTCGGCCCGTAGGGCCAGAAGAAAGAGAAGGAACAAGATTGTTTTACGTAACGGATTCACACTAGTAATGTACGTAAGTCGCCGTTGATGACGTTGGTATAAAGGAAAGCAAAAGAGGAGATTGTGAAAATCAAGTTGATCTTGTCGGTTCTTACGATCGGGTCATTGGCGTTTGCCGTGCCGGGCATGAGGCCTGTTCACGAGCCAACGGAAGAGAATATGGAAACCGTTTCGGCGGTGGTTACGGGTGTTCGGGCTACTGGGAGTTACGACATCTTTTTTAAGGTGCGCGATCACGAGGGCGAAAATTTTTATATCAATCGAGGCGTAGAGCGGGGTCTCGATCCGGAGGCCATTGAGGCATTTGTGAAGGGCAAGGGCGTGGATCTTACTTTCATGAAGCACAAGTCACTTTTTGACCCGAACGGGCGCGCACATCATTTGGTAATGGTCAGCTGCGGCGATTCCCTTATTTTTGCGCAGTAGATCGATCGCATGGCACAAGAATATAGTGGTGCTCACGAACGGGCGAATACCGTAACACATTTTTTGGGATTCTTATTTGGACTCGTGACCTTTCCGCTGTTGGTGCGGCATATTTTGATCGAGGGCGGACGGCCATACGACCCTATTGGGGCCGTGGTGTACGGCATTGGATTCTTAATGGTCTTTGGGTTTTCGTCGCTCTATCATTTTCACAAAGAGCCCAAGAAAAAGAGACTGATGAAGATCTGGGATCACATCAGTATCTACTTTTTGATCGCCGGAACGTATACGCCATTTTTATTGCACTATGCGACGCCTCGGGTGCAGTGGAACATGCTGGCGGTTCTCTGGGGATTAACGGCTTTAGGAACCGTATTCAAGGTGTTCTTTACCGGTCGGTTTAGGTTGGTTTCTACCGGGATTTACCTCGCGATGGGTTGGCTCATTATTTTGGCGCCGACGTCATTTAGAGCTGCGCTGCCCGATGAACAAGTTCAGTGGATTTTCATCGGAGGGGCATTCTATACTTTGGGCACGATCTTTTATTTGATTGAGCGCATCCCGTTCAACCACGCTATTTGGCACGTATTCGTGCTCGGCGGAGCGGTTTCTCATTTTATCGGTATCTGGAAGATCTTCGCTTAGTCGGCGTCGATGAAGTTCACCGGTCCACATTGCGAAAAAGGAAGCATGGCCGGTTCGCTCAACGGAAGCGGATTCTCTTTAATATAACCCTCAAGAAGTTCGGGAAAACGAACCATGTTGTTTTCGTCCATGGACCCCGGCATGAACTTGTACAGCATGTATTGTACTTCGCCCTCAGGGTTGCTGTATAGTCGTACGAAGGCCCGCGTGGGTACTCCCCAGCGGTAATTACGCTCGTTCAAGTGACCGGCGAAATCGGTGAGCCAATTGATCCACTCCGCTTGAAACTCCTCCACTCGGTCTCCCATGACCGGCGATATTGAATCGGGCCCCAGAGCCGGAGGGAAAGCGTTATCCAAAGAATCGATCAATTCAGGGCTGGGCCGATCTTGGAGGTTAATGATGGTTTGAGCTTGAGTAGTAGCGGCCCACAGTAGGGCGATAAAACAAGTCCTTTCTTGATACGGTGTTTTTATTTTTCCGCCTTCGGCGGGAAATTTTTGGTGGCGGCCAAACTCGCCACCATGCTCTGAAGCATATCGCTGGCGGCATTTGGCGCATTGGGTAACATCACGAGGTTGCTGTTCGCGTTTTCACCAACGCTGTGCAAGGTGTCGTAGTGCTGTGTAATAACGATCAAGGCAGAGGCTTCTTGCGGGTTGATCCCGGCTTTATTCAGGACCGTAACCGAATCTTCCAATCCTTTGGCGATCTCTCGGCGCTGGTCGGCGATACCTTGACCTTGTAGCCGCTTGCTTTCGGCTTCGGCCCGCGCTTTGGCTACGATCTTGATGCGGTCCGCTTCGGCCTCATATTCGGCCGCCACTTTTTGTCGTTCCGCAGCATTGATCCGGTTCATGGCGATCTTCACTTCTTGATCGGGATCGATGTCGGTGACCAGGGCTTTGACTATACTGAAACCGTAGGTCTCCATGGCTTGTTCCAACTCGCGCTTAGTGGCTATGGCAATGTCGTCTTTGCGCTCGAAGACATCGTCGAGCTTCATTTTCGGCACTTCGGCGCGCACGGTGTCGAATACGTAGCTCGTTATTTGGTCGACCGGATCACTGAGCTGGTAAAAGGCATCGTAGACCTGTGCGGGTTTTATCTGGTACTGTACCGAGATTTTCATCCGCACGAACACGTCGTCTTTGGTCTTGGTCTCCACCAGCACGTCGAGCTGCCGGATTTTGAGGCTGAGTCGGCCCGCAATTCGATCGATCAGCGGAATGCGAAATTGAAGTCCGGCCCTGCGAACACTTTGGAAGCGTCCAAATCGCTCTACAATGGCCGATGTTTGCTGCTTGACCACGAACACGGATCCCAGAATGAGCAAGAGGACCAGGACCAGGTAAACTATATTCATAAACCCCATATCACAAATGTTTTTCCATGCGGAAATTAGTCATTTTCACGCCTTTTCGCTCTACTTCGTTCTCGGCGATTTCCATAAAACCCATAGCTTCGAAAAAGGGTTTGGCCCATTGACTGGCATCGGAAAATAGTCGATCGAACGCCTTCTTTTTCGCCTCCTTTTCAAGCGCCTTGTACAGTTTTTTTGCTACTCGCCTTCTTTGAAAATCCGGATGTACATATAGTACGTCTAAGTACCCATCCCAGCAAATGGATCCGAATCCAATGAGCTTTCCGGTTTCGTCTTCTGCGACCAGGAAATGATCGTCGCGAATCTTTCGGTGCCATCGGTCGCGGTTGTCGGTACTCGACTTCCAGGCCGATCGCTGCTCCTCAGAGTAATAATCCTCGCCGGCTTTGATCGCCGCTTGGAACACCTCGACCACGGCACGATAGTCGTGCGGCTCTCCGCGTCGGATCTTGGGTTTCCATTGAGGCATAGTGCTTACAAGTTAGTTAAATAGTAAACGGATTGAACTAAAGCGAGGTATTTATACAGTAGTTGATTTCGATTGAATTGGGCCAACCTGAGTGAGGTGAGGTACTGGCTCAATAACTAAAGAGCCAAGAAACTCTCCAAAACCGATAATGATTAGTTTATTATACTTATCGGTTTTGACATCGAGCCGACGGAAAGAACCCCGAAACTTGTATAGGAAAAACGAGAATCAAGAAGTCACTTGTTCCTGTATTGCTTTTAGCCATTGGTTTTTTGTCCTGCGAAAAAACCACCGAAACGGTCATCAGCGGCAAGGTGGTCACTTTTCGGGAAGACTCATTATTATATATCGGACCCATTGAAGTAACACTGTATAAATCTGTTGGCTCACCCGGTGATGAGGTTGAAACAAAATTATTGTGGCCGCCTTATGAGTTTCATTTCGTATCGGAGGCCACGGACTTTGTTTACGAAGGTTTTCAGGTAGGGGTTGACTCCTATGTGCCGAGGCATGCGAAGCATTACGCCGGAGATGCCGATTACATATTGGAGGGCGAAACGGAGCACAACTACTTGGTGAACCTGATGCCCCGCACGTGCATCGCCTATGTGTTGATCAACGAAGACCCACAGCCGGGTGATTATATTTCAATTAATCGCATTGGCGGAGGGGCCTACACTATACATGGGACCACTTCGGAAATTGTTATGGACTGCGGATACTATTGTATTGACCCCCTATAAATTGGACAGAAATTATCAATCAATTTAGCAGAGCTTTTGGGTTTAACAAGTTATTTTCTTGATTTTTTGTGGGTTTATAGTTTTGTTTCCGGACCCGGTCCGGGGTTTTTCT